>JANLTE010000332.1:0-10421 GCA_031362785.1 Elusimicrobiota bacterium | reverse complement strand
TCCGTTCGCGACGCTCGGCGATGCTTTGATTTTTAACTCCGTGGAATTCTGGGGAGGCAAAAATCCGATCGCCACAGGACCTTCTACCCGCAAGAAAGCTACTTTGTCCGCCGGGAACATCCGAACGATTCTAACTTACTCCGCCAAAGACAAGACTCTGGACGTCGACGCCTTTAAAGACGAAAGCCATGTGAGATCGTTCCGGATCGAACCCTTGCCCAACGGCGGCATGGCGATGCGCAACGAAAACGGCGAGTTAATCATATTCGCTCATACGCTCGCGGATGGCGGAATAACGATTTCAAATTTCAAGGGCGGGACCATCGCGAAGTACAGCGCCTTTGAAGCGCAGCAGATCATTGAGAATATTAATCTGAACTAATTCTTCGCTGATCCGTCCAGCGGAAAGAGAAGGAGGAATGATGAGCAAAACCAAAACGCTACAAAAAAGAAAAATGAGCAGCGGAGCCAGCCTCTCAAAGCAGATGAAGGAAGCCGAGAACGTTGATCTCCGCAGCAAGGCGATCTACGATAATTATGTGAAGAACATGAAAGAGATTAATCAAAACCGAATTAAAGAAGGTCGCGACCCTCTTCCAGTCCGTTCACTTAAGGAGTGGCAGGGCGAATAGACCTACGGCAGTAAGTATCATAAATTTGTTGCGCGTAACTTATTTTGCGCGATATTTTACGAAGCGGTTTTTGACCGCCGTTTTTTTGTATGTTGTTGTTTTCTCTCCCCTCTTGTGTTCAGCCCCGATCGAAGACCTCTCCGGCGGTTCGCCCGTTTACCGCCAGTCCTACGAAAACACCCGTCCCGATAAAATCGGATATTTGAAGCCGGGGAGCGCTGAAGAGCGTCAGGCCGTCGCGCGTTTCAGCCGATTTTTTTCCGTATTGACGCCCGAGAGCGTGCGACGCGACCTTCGAAGCGTTTACGCTGCCGACGTTTACTTTAACGATACGCTGAAAGAGATCGAGGGCGTGGATCGACTTGAGCCGTACCTGATCCGGACCGCGGAAGCCGTCGAATCCTGCGCGGTCGATATCCTGGACATGAGTTCAAGCCGGGGCGATTTTTATTTCCGGTGGGCTATGCGCATCCAGTTTAAAAAGTTCAGGAAGGGCGAGGTTCAGACTTCGATCGGCATCACTCACATCCGCTTCAACCAGGAAGGTAAAGTGATTTTTCATCAGGATTATTGGGACGCGGCTGCCAACCTCTTTGAGAAAATTCCCGTCTTGGGCGGAATCATCAGGGCCATTAAGAACCGGTTATAATAAAAAACCCATGCGCGTTGGCGCACGGGTTTTTTATTGTTGCTTCGCTTCGAATTAGCCGAGGGGTTTGACGTTGACGGCCTTGGGGCCTTTCTCCGCTTCCACCGTTTCGAACTCAACCTTCTGGTTCTCCGCGAGAGTTTTGAAACCTTCGGTTAGGATTCCGGTATGGTGCACGAAAAGATCTTTCGAGCCGTCCTCCGGCGTGATGAACCCAAAACCCTTCTGTTCGTTAAACCACTTCACTGTTCCATTCATTACTTTTACCTCTTTTATTAGTTTACGTAAGAACTTGAAGCTTGAGTACTAACGGCTCTAAAAAAAATCGCGTCGCGGTTAAATCCCGTGACACGACCTCTTGACATTTGAACTCGCTGGGGTACCATTGTTCTTCAATCCTACGCCTTATTATACCATAATAGCCCCGAGGTTTGTGTTCGGATTGAGGAATTAGTAGAATTTTCGCTCTTATGGATCTCCGCAAAGTTTTCGCCGGTTTCGCCGCCCTGGTCTTGTTGGCTGGCTTTTTCGCGGGTTGCAGGCGCAAATACGTTTTGCCGCCGGTCGCCTTCACGCTCACTTCCGATCAACTTTTCAAAGAATTTAAAGAAGCGAAGGCGAGCAACGCGAAATATGTCGGGAAAGTTCTCCAGGTTAGCGGCATCGCGGATCATGTGGGCGCGGACTCGTCCGGCCAAACCTATGTCGCGTTTAAAGGGGAAGAGGGCGCGGGTGATGTTCAATGTTACTTCCCGCGGAACCAGGCCGAAAGCGTTTCTAAGACGGCTAAAGGACAAAGAGTGACCCTGAAAGGCATTTGCCTAGTGAAGGTGATTCATGTCGCTTTAGACAGCTGCGAGCTCGTCCAGAAGTAGTCCGCCCACTCCCGAGCGTTCGGGCCGCGGTTTAAACGTTTCCTCCGTCCCCAACCCCACACGAACCATCAAAGTTTCTATAATGTCCGTAACGAGCGCAAGCGAATTTATATTATGAGAAGGTGGGAGGTATTATGAACGCACAAATCGGAATTGAAGAAAAAGGAAGGAGAAAAATAGTCGAGGTTTTGTCCAGAACGCTGGGAAGCGAAGCCGTGCTTTTAGCGAAGACGAAAAATTACCATTGGAATGTGGCGGGGGCTAACTTCAGCGAGCTCCATCAATTGTTCGATAAACAGTATGAGCAGATTTCCGGCGCCGTGGATGAAGTGGCGGAGCGAATCAGGAGCTTGGGAAGCAAGACTCCCGCGACTCTTGCCGAGTTCCTGAAGCTTTCGATCGTGAAGGAAAAGCAGGGGGATTATCCGAGGGATCGGAAGATGATCGAAAACCTTTTGATCGATCACGAGGGCGTTATCCGCGAGATGAGAAGCGCCGTGGAATTGACCTCTAAGTTGGGCGACGCCGGCACGAGCGATTTTTTGACCGGGCTCATGGAAGAACACGAGAAGACTGCCTGGATGCTACGCTCCTATCTTGAAAACTAGCGTCAAGGGGCGAGGGGCAGCGGACAATCCTACCAACCGTTTCGAATCGATCGTTTTGGAGCGCGAGCCGGAATGGGGCGATGAGGATCCGCTTCCCAAAACGCAGTTCTTTCGCGATTCAACGCGGAGCGTTCTTTCTAAAAACGAAAGCCCCGATGTCCCGTTTAATTACAGTCTAAATCCCTATCGCGGCTGCGAACACGGTTGTATTTACTGCTATGCGAGGCCCACCCACGAGTATTTTGGATTGTCCGCCGGGCTTGATTTCGAAACAAAAATTTTTGTTAAAGAAGAAGCGCCGGCTTTGCTTCGCGAGATGTTCGCTTCGCACCGCTGGAAACCCGAATCGGTCGCGATCGGCGGCGTGACGGACCCCTATCAGCCCGTTGAAAAGCAATTGGGGCTGACGCGCAAGTGCCTTGAAGTGTTCGCGGAGTTCCAAAATCCGGTGATGGTCGTCACGAAAAACAAGCTTATTACGCGGGACATCGATATTTTGTCGAAGCTCGCGCAAGTCCGGGCCGTGGTGTGCTGCATTTCCATTACGACGCTAACCGAGAAGGTCCGCAGCGTCATGGAACCTCGGACCTCCTCTCCGGACCAGCGTCTGGCGACCATCCGCGCTCTGGCCCAAGCTAAAATTCCGGTGGGAGTGCTGGTCGCGCCGGTGATCCCCGGCTTGACCGATCATGAAATTCCAAAAATTATCGAAGCGGCGGCCGAGTCTGGCGCCAGTTTCGCGTCTTATGTCCCCTTGCGCCTTCCGATGGGAGTGGGGGAAATGTTTTTGGGCTGGCTCGAGCGCCACTTTCCGGATTCCAAACTCAAAGTGATGAACCAAATCCGATCCATGCGCGGCGGAAAATTGAACGATCCCAATTTCGGCTCCCGTATGCAGGGGGAAGGGGCTTTCGCCGTATCGATCGAGGAGTTGTTCCGCGTCGCCTGTCAAAAGGCCGATTTAAGTCAGGGGCCCATGCATTTAAGCACCGAGTTTTTCCGCCGGCCCAAACCCGGCTATTCCCAGCTGGATCTTTTTAATTTAAATTAACGATAGAGAAGAATTAAATCGGAGGTGGCTGCGTGAAAAAATTTTTTTCGCTTATTGCAGCGTTCATGCTTTTAAAAGGAGGATTGGTCGCCATGGATAAAAAAGTTGCTGAGCAGAAGTTAGAAAAAGCCGTGTTCGCCGGGGGTTGCTTTTGGTGCATGCAGACTCCATTTGATAAATTAAAAGGCGTGGTTCAAACGGTGGTCGGATACACGGGCGGGACGAAAACCAACCCCACTTACGAAGAAGTTTCCGCCGGCGGCACCGGGCACGCCGAAGCCATTGAAATCTCTTTTGACCCGTCCACCGTAAGTTATGAACAGGTTTTAGACGTGTTCTGGCACAACATCGACCCCACCACACCCAACCGGCAGTTTTGCGACTCGGGTGACCAGTATCGCGCGGCGATTTTTTACTACGGCGACCCGCAGAAAAAATTGGCAGAGTCTACGAAGGGAAAATGGGAAAAGTCCGAAAAGTTCGGACACAAGATCGTAACTGAAATAGCGCCGGGTTCCGTTTTTTATCCCGCTGAAGATTATCACCAGAAGTATTATGTTAAAAACCCCATCCGCTACAAGCTCTACCGCTTCAACTGCGGCCGTGACCAGTACCTGGAAAAAATCTGGGGCAAATCTACGCACTGAACTCTCTTATATCGCTGACATGGTAAATATCGGAAACAGGGAAATCGATACGAACGTTTTTTTAGCGCCGTTATCGGCGTGTTCCGATTTGCCTTTCCGGATGATCGCGCGGGAGCATGGCGCGCGGTTTTGCTTTTTTGAGATGTTGGACGCGCAGTCGGTGATTCATAAGTCGCCGCGCGCTTTTGAAATTCTGCAGACGACGGCGGGCGACGATCCCATTGCGGGCCAGCTTTTGGGCGCGGAGCCTGAAATGATGCTCGAGGCCGCCAACATGATGCTCGAGCGCGTCAACATTCAATTTTTAGATATCAACGCCGCTTGCCCATCGAGGAAGGTGGTCAAAAAGGGAGCGGGGGCCTGTTTTTTTAAGGAACCCGAACGGCTTTATAAAATAATTCAGTATCTGGTTGAAAAGCTGCCGGTTCCCATCACCGTGAAATTGCGGGTGGGGTTAAACCAGGTGGACGCGGTTCAGGCGGTGGCCATCGCCAAAGGGTGCCAAGCCAGCGGCGCTTCGGCGTTGTTTATCCATGGCCGGACGCGCGAGCAGGAAAATTTCGGGAGCGTGGATTATTCGGCTATCCGCGCGGTGAAGCAGGCGGTTAATATTCCCGTGTTCGGAAGCGGCAATGTGTTGAACCCGGCGCTTGCCAAGAAAATGCTGGATGAGACTAACTGCGACGGAGTTTTAGTCGCCAAGGGATCTTTTGGGAACCCCTGGATCTATCGGGACATTGAAAATTATCTGTCAGAGGGGACTGTGGAAACTCGGACGGACCTTTCGTTAAAGCTCGTGACGCTTAAAAGGCATCTCGCTTACATCAAGCAGTATAAGGAAAAGGAAACGATCCGCGGCATGGGGTTGCTTGGAAAAATTTCGATGTGGTATTTGAAGGGGTTCGCGCAAGCCGCGCAGGCTCGCGCGCAGGTGTTTTCAGCGAAGAGTTATGGGGAGCTCCTGCAGGTGATCGACGGTTTGCAAAATTAGTTTTTGGCCGCGGGCTTCACGGCCACGATTTCGACGTCGAAGTTGAGCGTTTTCCCGGCGAGCGGATGGTTCATGTCGAGCGTCACGGTTTCTTTGGCGATCGCGCGTACTTTGGCCTGAACCGGGCGGTTTCCGGACTGCCCCGTTACGACGGATCCTACCTTCAAGCCCTTGATGTCCTTCAGCGCCGCCCTCGGAACTCTCTGAACCGCTTCAGGATTCATTTTCCCGTACCCTTTTTCCGGCGAAACTCTTACTTGCGTTTTATCGCCCGCTTTTAATCCCGCCAGCTTTTCTTCCAGTCCCGGAATAATCTGCTTCGCGCCCTGCGTGTAGAGCAGCGGGCTTTTCCCGACAGAACTGTCCACGATTTTTCCATCGACCGTCAGCGTGTAGTGCATTGAGACGACCGATCCGTTTTGAATGGTCATCGCGGCTTCGAGCGAAGCTCGGGGTGCGAGGAATAGAAACGCGCTGAACAGGACTGAAGCTCCAAGAAAGCCCAGTCGTTTAACATTGATCTTCATGTAAGCGTCGGTCTATTGCGTCGGCTTCGCCGGTTTCATCGTAATCTGAAGTTCCACCCTGCGGTTTTTAGCGCGGCTCGCGTCGGTCTTGTTGTCGCCCACGGGATTTGATTCGCCCATGCCCATCGCTTCAACCTTGTCGGGCGCCACGCCCTTGCTGATCATGGCCAGCCGCACGATTTTTGCGCGCTGTTCAGATAACTGCAGGTTATGGTTCTCGCTTCCGCGGTCGTCCGCGTATCCCACCACAAAGACGTAATCATCCGGATATCTTTTGATGATATCGCTGATTTGACTGATGGCGTCCATGGCTTCGGGTTTTTTAAGCGTCGCGGAATCGGAATTAAACAAGACGCTGTTTTTAAGCGTGGTGATGATACCGTCTTCAGTTCTTCTTGTTTCGGCGATTTTCTCAAGCTCAGTCGCTTCGCGGTCTAGGTAGTATCCAAGTCCTACGCCCAGTCCCGTCCCTGCTCCTGCCGCCGCGCCTACTCCCGTCCCGATGGCGGTCTTTTTTCCGGGCGCCGTCGTCGCGCAGGCGGAAAGTATCATCGATAAAGCGAGTATTAAGTTTATTTTTTTCATGAGGGCCTCCTTAAAAAGTTTAAGATCAGATTAACGAATTTTTTGATGTTCGAGGCGATCGGGGAGCAGTGACTTTGTGCCTTTTCCTGATGGGGGCTGCAACAGCCCTCCTGTTCCGAAGCGAGCGAAGCTTGAGAGGGAAAACTATCTGCCATGCGATCATTGTACCACTTATGAAGAGGCGCTAAATTTTTCGGAATTTCGCGATAAAATTTTCATAGAATGGTCAGAACGCATGAAACGCATATCCGTGATAAGCCAGAGGTTTTTATTAGGCGCAATTCTGTCCGCCGCGTTCTGCGCGCTGCCGCCTCACGCGGAGTCCGTCGAAATGGCGTGGGACTCGGCGGACTTCTGGGAAGCTCAAAATGACGGCGCGAGCCGGATCGATCTATCCGTGACGGAAGGGAAGTTCGGCGCCGCGCTCCGGATTCGCTATTCATTGAAACCTAACGGCTGGGTTCAGATCCGAAAGAAAACCCCCGTTCATTTTACCGGCCAATTTCCAATCACATTCTGGATTAAGGCGGAATCGCCGTCCGTCCTCGAAGTAAAGCTGGAAGATGAAGACGGCTCTAATTTCATCCGCCGCATTCCTTTAAAAGATCAGTATAAAAATTGGGCGCGCGTCGCGCTCTATTTCAATAATTTCGATTATGGTTGGGGAGGGGACGATAAGCTGGGCGAAGTGAAAAACATCTACTTCGCCGTCTCCGGTGCGGGCGCGGGTACCATTTATCTGGATCAAGTCGGCATCTCCGATCAAAAATTGGAAGCGACCTTTCTTCCGGCGGGGCCGGCCCTCGATCCCGACCGGGCGCTTCCGGGTTTGGGGTTCCGCCAGCGTCGGGACGATCAGCTCACTCCCGAAGACCCCATGGTCTTAGAGTGGATAAAAGCGAACCAGGACACTTCTTCGCCGGAAAAGCGCCTCGTTTCGTCCATGGGGGACAACATTGCACAAACCTTCAACAACGCCCTCTGCGCGATGGTTTTTATCCTGAAAAAAGACAAAGAAAGGGCGGAGCGGATTTTGGATTATTACGCTTCGGCCATGAAGCCGGAAAATTCAGACCCTACGCTGCAGAGTTTCTTCTATCGGGGAAAAGCGATGGGGTTTTTCCAGAGCATCCAGCTTACGGGCGATAAGAACACCGCCTATCATAGCTTACCCTCAGACGACCGGTGGGTGGGGGACATGGCGTGGCTTTTGATCGCCTATAAATATTACGAGAAAACTTATCAATCAAAAAAATACGAGCTGGCCGCTGAAAATTTAAAACGACTTTTAATCTCATTTTTTAAGCCAGACCGGGTGGGCGGTTATGTCCAAAGCGGCTGGTCGAAAGGGGACTCGAAATTTCACGAGACAGGATACGGCGAACCGAACATCGACTGTTATTCCGCCTTCATGCTGACGGGAGAAAAAAAACTGGCCGATGAAATTAAAAAATGGCTCGACGCGACGCTCAAGGGGCCGAACCTTCCGTTGGACAATTATTCCTGGAGGGTGCTGGCTTTCGGGCCTCCGGCCGCCGATGTGCTCAATACCGTGGAGCATGATTTGCGCTTTCGAAAAACGATGGACGCAAACGGGCGGAAAGTGGCCGGGTTTTATCACAGTCCAGACGACATCAAAAACATCTGGCTGGACGGGATCGGGCATATGTCATGCGCTTTTTTTGCGGTCGGGAACTTGGAACGCGGAAACTTCTACGCGAACCAATATGACGCGCTTTTAATGGACCAGGAAATCGGCGGCCGCAGGGCAAAAGGGTTCCCCTACACCCTAAACAAGCTGGGAGGCAACGAATGGGTGGACCCTCATAAAGCGCATGTTTCGGTTTCAGTCTGGTACATTTTCGCGAAGAACCGGTTTAACCCGTTGACGCTAATGAAGTCCGACGCTGATCCATCCCTGAAGTAATTTGGTATAATAGAACCATGAACTTCAAGATCCAGCTGCAAGAAAACCTCGCGCTTCTCCTTCTGCTTAGCGGAAGGGGCATGGGTTTTTGCGGGTCTAAATAATTCGAAGTAAAAAGTAAACCAACCAAAAATCACCCATCCCCGAAACCGGGAGATGGGTTTTCTTTTGCCTTCCTGAAACCCTAGCTCCTTCGTTTCGCGGGACGCGTGTAAACGAGAAAAGGAGCGCATCATGAAAATAAAGAGTGCCGGCAGTAAAATAGTCGTGTTCGATACAACTTTGAGGGATGGAGAGCAGGCGCCCGGGTGTCATTTGTCCCCGTCCGCGAAAGTGAAGGTGGCGCGGCAACTTGCAAAGTTGGGAGTGGACGTGATTGAAGCGGGGTTTCCCGCATCGTCTCCGGCAGATTTTAACGCGGTGTCGCGCATCGCTAAAACCGTGGGACGAGCGAAAAACGCGCCTGAGATTTGCGCGCTCTCCCGCGCCATTCCATCTGAAATCGTCCGGACCTGGAAGGCGTTGAAATTCGCGAATCGTCCGCGCATCCATGTGTTCCTGGCTTCCTCCGACATCCACTTGGATCACAAGCTCAAGATCTCGCGTACTGAGGCCGTGAAACGCGCGGTCGAGAGCATTCGATGCGCCAGAACCTTTACGCCGAATGTTCAGTTCTCGGCTGAAGACGCGTCGCGGTCGGACTGGAAGTTTTTGGCCCGGATGCTGGAAGCGGTGATCGAAGCCGGAGCGGCTACCGTTAACATCCCCGACACCGTCGGCTATTCCGTCCCCGAAGAGTTCGCGCGATTGATCGCTTATTTGATCGAACGCGTTCCTAATATAAGGAAGGCGCGTGTTTCCGTCCATTGCCATGACGATTTAGGGATGTCGGTAGCAAACTCCCTGGCCGCGATCAGCGCCGGCGCGCGTCAGGTGGAGTGTACCGTTAATGGGGTGGGTGAACGCGCGGGAAACGCGGCGCTCGAGGAAATTGTGATGGCGGTCAAGACCCGTTCGGACTATTTTGGCGCATTGACAAAAGTTCGCACGCAGCGAATTATTGAGACGAGCCGAATGGTTTCTAAAATAATGGCGATGCCGGTGCAGCGCAACAAGGCGGTAGTAGGTGCCAACGCCTTCGCTCACGCGGCGGGGATTCATCAGGACGGAATTCTGAAGTATCGGCCGAATTACGAAGTGATGAGGCCTGAAGCGGTGGGGCTCACGGGGCACAACCTGGTGTTGACCGCGCGCAGCGGCCGCCGGGCGGTTCAGTATCAATTGAAAGAAATGGGATTTAATCTGCCGGACGAAAAATCCGAAGATCTATTCGCCAAATTTAAGACAATGGCCGATGGCCGTCAAGAGGTGAGCCCTGCCCAGCTGCGAAGTCTGGCGCTTGGCTCCGCGTAAAAAAAGCCTGACCCCGGCGTGAATATTAGATACAATATGCGTCCGCTAAATTATGATCACGGTACGAAACGTCCATAAATCGTTTGGCATGCAGGTGTTGTTTGAGGGCGCGAACCTTCAGATTAACTCCGGGGACCGCTATGCCCTGATTGGGCCCAACGGCGCCGGCAAATCCACGCTCATGAAAATGCTGCTGAGCGAAGAGTGGCCGGACGACGGCGAGATTCAGTTCCGCCGCGGCGTCGCGGTGGGGTACCTGCCGCAGGAAAACGCTCCGATGGTGGAAACGACCGTGCTCGATGAGGCGCTCGCTCACCACGAAGATCCGGATGGAAAGGTGACGGCCAGGGCGAAGGCGATTTTAATGGGCCTTGGTTTCCGCGTGACGGATTTCGATCGCAAGGTTAACACTCTTTCGGGCGGCTGGGCCATGCGCGTGGCGATGGCGCGACTTTTGATCGAAGAACCCGATCTGCTCATGCTCGACGAACCGACCAACCACTTGGATCTGGATTC
>JANLTE010000311.1:0-6423 GCA_031362785.1 Elusimicrobiota bacterium | reverse complement strand
TCAGGCGGACGTTTTCGGGGAACGGCACCACGGATTTGAGCGATGCCAGCAGTTCGTTGATGTCGGTTTCCTGCGTGAACACCTTTCCGACCCTGGAAAAATCGAGCAGGTCGCTGATGATGTTATTTGAACTTTTAATTTCACCTTCGGCCAGGTTCAAGAATTCTTCCAGCGATGGGTCCTTCGTAAAAAGCTTCTCCTCCTTCAGAAAATCCCGGATGTAATAGAGTGAATTTTGAATCGCGCCCAGGGGGTTGCGCAGCTCGTGTCCCACGCTCGATGCAAGTTTTCCGATCGCCGCCATCCTTTCTGACCGCAGCATTTTGACCTGGGCAATTTTAAGTTCGTCGAGCGCCGTTTGAAGTTCCTGCGTCCTTTGGTCCACTTTTTTCTCGAGATCGATGTTCGATTTTTTGAGCGCTTCTCCGGCCGCGGCCAGTTCGGCGGTCATGGTGTTGAAGGCCGTCCCCAGCTGCCCAATTTCGTCTTCTCTGGAAATGTCCACATGGGCCACAGACAGCGCGCCATGTCCGGCCTCCGCCATGACTTGCGCCAGATTTTGGATCGGGGTTAACATCATTTTTTTGAAGATCATGAACGTGATGACGCTGCCCAGTAAAACGATCAGGAAAGTCGCCAATACGCTTTGCAGGATCAAAGACCTCACGAACGCCCGGCTGGTCTGAAGGGAAAAAGTGATAACGATGGTCCCGAATCTGGTTTTGCCGATTTCGGACTGGGGGTGGAAGATATTATCGGATAGTAAATCTGTGATTTCCTGTTTCTTGGATTCTACCCAGATCGGCGACTCAACGATCATATTCCTAGCGTTTCTTGTGACGAGGGTGGTTTCGCTCGCGGGTTTTAAATCTTTTCGTCCGGGTTCGATTTTTTGACCGACCTGAATGGATTCCTTACCGTCTGTATCCAGTATCTGAATAGACACTACGTCCACGATCTTACTCGCTTTTTCGAGGATGTACCTCGCTCCCTCCAGGTCTCCAAGGTACAGTCGAAATCCGCTGGCGCTCACCAAACTTTCTGCCAGCTGGATTCCCCTCTGTTCCATCTCATGGTTAGCAGTCCTTTCCTGCTGGAGGGATGCGTTCCAAATCAAGAGGGAGCTTAAGCAAAACCCCCAGCCCACTAGATATAAAGTAAATCGTGCTGAGAGTCCTAACGCCCTCTTTTTGTGCGCGGTTTTGATCATATCATCTGTAAAGGTAATTCGCGCCGTTAGTGACCGACTCCTTGAACCGGATATTCAATACTTCGGCCATTTTCAAATTAATTCCAACTTCCGATTTTTGCGGGATCTCGAGCGAATTTCGTTCGGGGGTGTCGATATTTTTCAATAGCCGGTCGATGAGCAAACCGGTCTGTCTTCCAAGCTCAACATAGTCGGCCTCCAAGGAAAGGAGCCCGCCGCTTTTGAGCAGAGCTTTGGAGGGCACGATGAGCGCGATCCGATTCTGGATGCAAAAATCAACGATGAATTTTATACTTTCCGAATTCATGACCATTGAATCGTACGTAGCTAAAAATGATTCAACCCCTTTATCTTTCATCGTTTGAAGCGCGCCGGAAATTTCGTTTTCCCTTTTGACTGGAACGGGGATGATTTGGAGCCCCATGTCTTCTGAGTATTTTCGGTCGCTTTGGGAGTATGGTACACCCATCGAGCCGTTATAAATCATTCCCACTGATTTTATATAAGGAAGGTAGTCCCGAACCAATTTCAAATAAGAGGCGATGGGAAAATCGAGCCGCACGCCCGTAACATCCCGTAGTTCCCGCGGATTGGACATCAGAATCACGCCGCTAGCGGTGACCGGAATATCTTTGACATTTTTCTGAGCCCAAAGAGTCGCGGTATTTCCGATAGCAATCACGAGTTTTGTCTTTCCGCTGTCGATGTTTGATCCCGGTTCAGGGTTATCGCTCAAATAAACGTCGTCCGCCTCGGTTTTGAGCGTTTGGCGGATGCCTTCATTGATTAAGAGGTAGATCTTATTTTTACTTGATGAGACGAGAGTGACATTCGCAGCTGAGAGGTGAGGAGAAAATGCAAGCGCCCCAGTGGCAAATATGTAAATTAACCAGCGATGCCGGTTCATGGAAGAAACTTAGGCCAATCCAGTCCCCCCGGATTGTCGTTAATTCCTGGATCCTCCGAAATCATAGGCGAGTTGAAGGAAGAGGTCTCGTCCGGTGGTCAGGCGAGTATCGGCCCGCACTTTCCAATCTTGCGCCTCTTGGTTTAGCATGTTCCTTCCAAGGATTGAAGCCCTGAAGCCGTAAGGTAGGAGATAGCTTATGTGAAAATCAAGAAAAAACGCGTCGGGGGTTGCGACCGATCCATCAAAAAAGGTCGTGGCTGTAGTCACCGTCGCCTGCTGCGAGTAGAGTCCGAAGTATTCGCCGCGGTAGCGTCCCGTAACGTTCATCATCAAGCGCTTAATCGGATAGGCTGTTACGCTCGCTCCCATCAGATGTTCAGGGGCGTTAGGCGCTTTGGCGCCGCCCAATGAAGCGGTCGTATCTTCGTTGAATCGGACTGTTTTATAGTCGTAGTGCGCCGCAAGTTCAAGAAACTGGAACGGTCTAATTATATACTCAATTTCCCCGCCCAGAACATGCGCTTCGCTCGGGTTGTTGGCCCACAAATAAGCGATCGTTCGCCTTGGCGCAGGTCCGGTCGTAGTCGGATTTTCGCCGTTCGGCAATTTTCCGTTGGGGAGTCTCGCAACCGTTTCAGCCGTGCTGATCAACCTTCTATCGATTTGCTCGTTCACGATACTATAAAATCCGTTTATCTTTACCAGCGCGTTTTTAGTGACCCAGTGATCGGTTCCGAGATTGAACGTGTCGATCGTTTCGGGCACAAGGCCGGGATTTCCCATGACGAATAAGTTGCCGCTGGTGGTTATCGCCGGATCGCCCGGCAGAAATTTCATGAACAGGCTCGTTTCGTGAAAGGTCGGCAGGCGGTACGCCCTTGTGTAGCCGGTCCGCAACGAAGTTCGGTCTGTTGGCGTAAACACGAACAGAGCCCTCGGGCTCAGGAGCATCCCAGTCCTGCTCCAATCTGAACTGTCAGCGCGGGTCCCCAAGGTTGCCGTGACCTTTTCGGTTACCTTTACAATATATTGAAGCAAGCCCGAGTAGGTTCTTTTAACCGCTTCCGGGTTTCCCAAGACCGAACCGTCCATGTGCTCTTTGTCGTACGAGAATTCAGCGCCGGTGGTGATTTCGTGCTTTTCACCCATTTTGTATTTAAGGAAGGCCTGCTCGTAAAACCGGTCGAAGGATTCGCGGTTGTCCGTGGGGTCCGTGGTTTTGTATCCCTGAGGGTTATGGCAGACCGAACAATTGGTTCCCTTGCGGGAGAGCCAGCTGGATTTCGCCATGACGGAAAGATTGTGCGATATGTCTTTATTGTAAGTCAATCCTGTCAGGTAAACATCCTGTGAGGTCTTGGCCGTCACGGTGGTTGAAAATACAAAAGGTTCCGATTCCTCGTTTAGACTGTACCAACCGAATTCGAAGTCTTTGTATTTGACTTTGGCATTCACGCTCGCGTCGCGGATATCGGAATCCTTGTTAATAATCATGGGGCCCAGTTGACGACTAAATTCTCCGCCAGCAGCAATGTCAAAGTCGCCTTTAACGCCTCCGCCGGCTATCGCGTAGCGTTGACTGTTCCGACCGCTGAAGCTGTTGCTCATCCTGCTGACGATGGTTCCACCGTTTTCGAAATCTTTTCCGGATTTGGTCAATACGTTAATGACGCCGTTAAACGCGTTCGGTCCGTAGAGTGCCGAAATTGGTTCCCGCACGACCTCTACTTGCTTGACCATTTCGATGGGAACGGGAAACGAACTGTATCCGGGGTTGGCGGAACTGCCGCCTTTGTCTGGGCTGTTGTAAAGAAGGCCATCAATCTGATATTGAACATCCTCAGAAAAAGGATTGGCGCCAAACCCTCGGATTCTATTTTGGTATCCCATGGGGGTCATGCGCGTATCGACACCCGGGAGAAGCGCGATGGCTTCATCTAGTGTGGCCGCGCCGTAGTCTCTTATCTCTTTGTTCGTGATCATGCTGACCGTTCCGGGCGTTTTACTGACGGGAATCGAAGATAACGTGGTGGTCGTAATGGTGCGGCGCGAGACCATATCGAAGAGGTCTTCCACTTCGATTTCAATCGCGATCGCGGATCTCAGAGGAAACCCCGTAAGACCTACGGATAGAAGGATAGCTGCCGATTTTTGTATTAAACGACTAATGGAAGTTTTCAAGAATTTCTCCTTGTAGAAATTAGTCTTTGATCTGGGCTTGAGAATGTAGCGCATCAGCAATCAGGTTTATAGGATTATTTTATCTGTTTGTCAATGGGAAATTTTCTTGCCACAAGTAAATATTTATTTTATTTGTCGCGCATACATGATAAAATACCGCAGTCTTTTTTTATAACGCGCCCATAGCTCAGCTGGATAGAGCGTCCGGCTTCGAACCGGAAGGCCGCAAGTTCGAATCTTGCTGGGCGCAAGCTTTTTAAGTCTGTCTCAGTTACATTATGCATTTGAAACGAACCTCTTTGATGATTTTACTTCTGGCTCTGGCCGGCTGCTCGTCCGCGGCGAAAAAACCTTGGTACAGCCCGGAGAAGGACGCTAGCGAGATTTTAGAGCGCACCCTCAAATCGGGCAAGAAAGTGAGCCTCGCAGTGTTGGGTAGAGCGACGGCGGATTTGACGAAAAAAGAACTGGAATATTTTGACCTCAAAAAAGAAAGTTGGGAGAAGACGCGCACGGAGCAGGAGAGCTCCAAAATAGCCGACGCTTTCAGGCGACAGTTCGGGGCATATAAGAACCTCGAGGTGATGGATGCTAGAACGCTGGATGCGATCGTGTTGGGGAGGAAGTTCGAGGACCCCGGCCGCCCTCTCGAACAGGAAGCGGCGGAAGTTTCCAACTTCGCTCATGCGTCGCACCTCGCTTATTGGACTTTGTCGCGAATCCCTTACGGGCAATATAAAATTTTGGACAAATTCACGCTGAAACTGATTGAAATTGCTTCAGGTCGCACGCTCTCCATCGAAGTGTTCCAGGAAGTAAAGCGTTGATATTTTTGGTTAAAGGGCCATGCTGATCCTCGAATCGACGGGCCTGGTACTCTTCCTCATCGCCCTCCTCATCGGGTTGAACGGTTTTTTCGCCGCCGCTGAAATCGCGGTCGTTTCCTCTCGACGAAGTAAAATTGACCGGCTTGCCAAGGAAGGAAGGAAAAGCGCCCAGATCGTTTCGCGCTGGCTTAAAGAGCCGGAAGTGTTTTTGGCGACGGTTCAAATCGGCGTGACTTTCGTTAGCGCGCTCGCTTCAGCGGTGGGGGGCGCGTCTGCGATCCGGTTCTTAATGCCTCGTGTTGCGCAGATAGGAGCGCTGGCACCCTGGGCGGAATCGATTTCGATCGGCGTCGTGGTCATCATCATTTCTTACCTGTCGCTCGTGCTTGGCGAATTGGTCCCGAAATCGCTGGCCATGTCTCACCGCGAATCGCTCGCGATGTTTGTGGCCAATCCCATCCATCTGCTCTCCATGATCGCTCGGCCCCTCGTCCATTTGCTCACGACCTCTACTCGGGCGGTGCTCCATTTATTCGGCACGAAAGAAATTCCCAAAGAACTTTTCGTGTCCGAAGAGGAGATCCGGTTCCTGATTAAAGAGGGGGGCTCCCAGGGAATTTTCGACCAGACGGAACAGCAGCTGATTCCAAGAATCTTTGAGTTCGCGGACATCAAAATTAAAGAACTCATGGTTCCTCGAGACCGCATCAGCGCTCTCGACATTAAAACGCCCCGCGAAGAGCTGCTGGACGTGGTGGCTGAGGAAGCCTATACCCGCCTGCCTGTCTATAAGGATGACATCGACCACATCGTGGGTATTTTGCACATGAAGGATTTAATTTACATGACGAGTTTGGGTCAGGTTATCGTGCTTCAGGACTTGCTGCGCCCTCCCGTTTACATTTCTCCCGATTCGCACGCCAAAGATTTGCTTAAATTATTTCAGAAGCAGCATGTCCACATGGCGATCGTTCAGGACTCTGCGCGCAAAACCGTTGGGTTGGTGACGCTTGAAGATTTAATCGAGCGCATCGTAGGCGACATCCGGGATGAGCACGACGCAATGTAGATATGCTACAATCAAATTTCTTTAAATAACATGGATCGAAAAAAACTTTTCCGCATCTTTTTTCAAGTCGCTTTTCTCCTTCTTCTATTCCAGCTCCTCCGGATTATTTCTCCTTTTTACACCGGGATTTTGGGCGCCGTCGTCATCACGCTGATTTTTTTCCCGCTTCACCGCTGGATACAAAAAAAAGTCGGGCAAAATAACATGAATTTGGCCGCGGGGATTT
>JANLTE010000289.1:0-2878 GCA_031362785.1 Elusimicrobiota bacterium | reverse complement strand
GTCCAAAAATAAGACCCCGTTTTGTGCCAATGAAACTTCTCCAGGTCGCGGATACTGTCCACCGCCGATTAAAGCGATGTCTGAAATCGTGTGGTGCGGGTTCCGAAAGGGCCGGACCTTCACCAGCCCTTCTTCCCTAGATAAAAACCCAGCCGCAGAGTGAATTTTTGAAGTCTCAATTGATTCTTCGAGCTCGAGCGGCGGTAAAATCGATCCGACGCGTTTGGCGATCATGGTTTTCCCTGAGCCCGGCGGCCCGATCATTAAAATGTTATGAGCCCCGGCGCTTGCGACTTCCAAAGCGCGCTTAGCATAGGCCTGGCCCTTCACTTCGGCAAAATCAAGCTCCGTCGCGGTTTCATCAGAATTTATTTGAACCTGTTGCGTGACGGGGCTCTCCGCGTTCTCCTGATTCAGAAAATCACACACGTTCCGCAAATTGCGCGCCTTGAAGACGTGAATGCCGCCAACAACGCTCGCTTCCTTATAGTTAGCTTCGGATTGAATGAGACCCTTAAATTTTTGATCGCGCGCTTCAAGTGCCATGGGCAGGACGCCTTTAATCGCGCGCAGCGTCCCATCCAGCGCCAGTTCTCCCACTAAGCACCAATTCTCGAGATGGCGGGCATCAAGCATTTTTCCGGCAGCCAGAATGCCAACCGCGATCGGTAAATCGAACGCGGGCCCCTCTTTCTTAATGTCGGCGGGAGCCAGGTTGACCGTCATTCGGCGCACGGGAAAATCAAACCCTGAGTTTCGAATGGCCGATACCACGCGGTCTCGCGACTCGCGGACGGACGCGTCCGGCAACCCTACGATGGTGAGCGAAGGAAGCCCCGGCGCGATGTCGATTTCGACGGTAACGATGACACCATGGATCCCATGTAGGGTTAGCGAAAAAACCTTGGAGAGCGGCACTCCAGAATTATAGGTTAGTTTCGATTAGGCGGATTAAGTCTAGCTGGGAAGGAGTTTTGTCGAAGTCTGCGAGATAGAGTCCGCGGTGCGTGTCGGAGCGCCAAGCGACATAGGCGATTCGGTTTTGCTCCGGCGACGCGCACAGAAACCGGCAGCCGTAATGTTTGTTCGAAACAATTTCAGAAAGGTTCAGTCCATCGGTGCCAACCGCGTAAATTCCCTTGTTTTCAAAGTATTCCTTTTGGGTCCCGCCCAGTTTTTGCGGGTTGGGCCAGGAGCTTACGAACAGCACGCGTTTACCGTCGGAAGAAAAAACCGGAAATTTATTATACCGCTCGTCATTTACGATTCTTCGTTCAAAACCATGATCGTCCAGCAGGTAAACCCCGCAGTTATCGAACGAGTTAATGGCCCCGTCCCGATTCGTATCGCGCCGCCGCGATAAAAACACCATCTGCTTTCCGTTGGGCGAGAGTGAGGGGTAGAAATTAGAGCTGTCGTCTTTGATCAGTCGTTTCAGTTTTCCGCTCAAGATCTCAAGCTCAAAAATTCCTGAATTATCTTTGATATCGATCGCTCCGTCTCGGTTGGTGTCGTTTTGCCATCCGCTGAAAATGACTTTTTTACCGTCGGGAGAAAAGGAGGGGTAAGTCGCTTCAAACGCGTCGTGCAGGATCCTCGTCACTCGATCTTTCAAATTCATAAGGTAAATCCCGCAACGGGTGGCGCCCGAATGCCACGCGCAGAAAAGGACTGATTGGTGGTCCGGCGAAAAGGAGGGAAACTTGGGCCGATGCTTGGATTCCACGAGGCACTCCTCGCGCCCGTTCGTGAGGTTTTTAATGTAGAGCCCGGCCGGGTCGTTATGGTCGACCCTCCCATCGTTGTTCAAATCTTTGCGCGCGGATAAAAAGAGGACCTGCTCAAGAGTGGTGGATAAGCAGGGGTGGCTGTTATAGAATTCGTTCGAAACGATTTCCACTTCGGTTTGGCTTTTTAAATGCGTCGCGTAGAGCGCGGCAGAGTCGTAGGAATCAATTTTTCCGTCGCGATTGGTGTCCTCCCGCGCGCTGACGAAGGTGAGCCATTCACCGTCCTGGGAAAACCGCGGATACGAATTGAAATAGCGCTCGCTCGCGATTTTTTGGAAATTCGTCATTTCAAGGATCGTCCGAGTTTGGGTTTCCGTCAAAGGGAGTTGGACCGCTTTTTGAAGCCATTCCTTTGTTTTCGAAAAATCGTTTCTCTTGAAATGGATCTTAGCAATTTCAAGGATCATTTCGATGTGTTTCGGATAAGTTCGGTGGAAATCCAGAAAGTGGTCGAGCGCTTCGTCCCACCGGTGGTCCCGGAGGAGGGCGATGTCTTGGGCTTGAAGCGCTACGGGCATGTCAGTAGGTGTACCCGCCGCCAGCGGAAAAAGCGTTTGGGATGTGATCGAGACCTGAGGGTGATATGGCGATCACGTCGAACCGGAAAAAGTGGTTGTGCAGCCGTCGTTCCTTAATGTAGGAGAGCGCCGCTTTCACGATTTTCCTTTGTTTTAACCCGTTGATCATTTCGCTGCTTTCTCCGTAGTCCGAACGCGTGCGGTATTTCACTTCGACAAACACTATTGTATCATCCGGCTCCTGAAAAATTAAGTCTATTTCACCTAAACGCGTCCGATAGTTTTTGCAGAGGAGTTTCCATCCTTTTTTGGTTAAATAATCGCTCGCTTCGGATTCGCCTAACGATCCGATTTGTTGCGTAGTGGCTGGCTTCATCGAATTTTGCGCGTTCATTTCATCGATGCTTCCGAGGCCTTAGCGATTAAGTTTTTAATGGGGGCGAAACTTTTGCGGTGGATGGGGCAGGGCCCGTGGGCGTTGAGATTTTTTTGATGCATTTTCGTGCCGTACCCTTTGTGGTGCGCGAACCCGTATTCCGGATACTGGTCGTGAAACGCGAACATGATGCG
>JANLTE010000283.1:0-2865 GCA_031362785.1 Elusimicrobiota bacterium | reverse complement strand
CGCGAGGCCGATGCGGGCGCTGTACTTCTTTAAATGCTCAATCTGCGTCTTCTTTGCGCCGGCCAGATGCGCTCCAGCGAGTAAGCTCGCTTCAATGAGCGCGGCGGTCTTGCTGTGGTGGATGTAGCTTAAAATCTCTTTCTGCTTCTTGGAGGGTTTTTTGAGCCACTTCCCCCCATCCATCTCCAGGTCTACGACCTGTCCGCCCACCATTCCGTCGGCTCCAGCCCCTTTCGCCACGACTTGAATCGTGTCGGCGAGCGAGCGTTCTGAGCGCATCATTTTAGCATTTTTGGCGATCAATTCGAACGCGTAGGTGAGCAGCGAGTCGCCTGCCAGGATCGCGATTCCCTCTCCGTACACCTTGTGGCTCGTGGGCCGGCCGCGCCGGAGGTCGTCATCGTCCATCGCCGGCAGATCGTCATGAACGAGCGAGTAGGTGTGGATCATTTCGAGTGCGCAGGCCGTTGGAAGCACCTTTTCTCCCGAAGTTCCGCAGATTTCGGCTCCTGCAACGACTAAAACGGGCCGCAACCGCTTGCCCCCCGCGAAAATGGAGTAGCGCATGGCCTTATGGATCGTATGGTTTAGCGCGGATTTATTGTCCGGAAGATAGCGGTCCAGCGCGCGGTCCACTTTCCTGGACCAGCTTTCAAGGTAGTTTTTCAGTTTGGGGGTCATTCGGGGCTTAGAACGGGAGTTCTTCTTTCTCGGTTTCCTCGGATTCGGATTCAACGCTTTCCGCATCTTCACTTTTTCCGCTCGCGAACGCGACGGGTTCGAGCTTTCCGGAAGATCCTTTCTTGGTCAGGACTTCGACTTTCTTTTTCGCCTCTTCCAACTTCGCCGAACAGCCGCGGAAAAGGGAAATGCCTTCTTCATATAAGGAAAGCGATTCGTCCAGCGACGCGTCGCCGGTTTCGAGTTTCTCCACGATTTTCTCGAGGCGCTTCAGCGCTTCTTCAAATTTTACGCCCTTCGTTTCAACGGCGGCTTCTTTCTTGATCATTTTTGCACCTCGGTTACGGTCGCTTTAATTTCGCCCTCATGCAGCTTGATGCGGATCGCGTCGTTCTTCTTCGCCTGGGACGCGGACTTTAAAATCTGGTTGTTGGGGAGCGCGAAGGCGATTGAGTAGCCGCGCGACAGAACGGCGAGCGGCGAGAGCGCTTCGATTTGTCCAGCGGAAATTTTGAGCGAGTCTTCGAGGTTGCGGAACTTTTTGTGGATTGCATTCGATAGGCGCGTGATCTGCGGTGCCAGGAGTTTCTCTTTTTCGAGCAGAGCGGTCTGCGGCGAGAGGATTGAAATTTTAGACCCGAGCAGCTGCGTCAAATTTTTATACTTCGTGAGGTTCACATCGAAAGCGTTGCCGATCTTTTCGATCAGGAAATCCAGGTTCTGGATATGTCCCTCGAAAATCGCCTTGGGGCGCGAGAAGGGCATGCTGCGGGCGAAACCGGTAAGCTGATGATCCAGCGACTCGATCTGGTTCCCAATGTTTTGCGTCAGACGCGTCATGAAGTTTTTCAAAGTGTTTTGAAGCTCAGATTTATTCTTGACCACAATTTCGGCGGCGGCGGAGGGCGTGGGAGCGCGTAAGTCCGCGACGAAGTCTGCAATGGTGAAATCGATTTCGTGGCCAA
Source organism: Elusimicrobiota bacterium (assembly GCA_031362785.1). Lineage (GTDB taxonomy): Bacteria > Elusimicrobiota > Elusimicrobia > 2-02-FULL-39-32 > 2-02-FULL-39-32 > JANLTE01. The sequence continues at coordinate 1,219 of JANLTE010000283.1, read as the reverse complement.
CGCAAGAGATCGTGGGAATGGTCGATGCGGCAATGGCGCGCGCGACGATCTCTTCGTTGAACGCCCAGAGATCTTCAATCGATCCGCCGCCTCTACCAATGAGCAGAACATCCAGCGCGGGATAGTTATCGTTCAGGTATCGAATGCCGGCCGCGATTTCCTCTTTGGCTCCATCGCCCTGGACTTTGCAGGGATAGATCAGGATTTCGACATTGGCGAAGCGGCGATTGATGACGGTTAGAATATCTTTGATGGCAGCGCCCGTGGGCGAAGTCACGATTCCGATTTTTTGCGGTAACGCAGGAATCTGTTTTTTGCGCTCCTGGCTGAACAATCCTTCGGCTTCGAGCTTCTTCTTCAGCTGTTCGAACGCCATTTGCAGGGCGCCCGCGCCGCGCGGTTCGATGGCGCTAGCCACGAGCTGGTAGCGGCCGCGCTGCGGATATAAGGAAATGCGCCCGCAGACTAAAATTTTGAGCCCCTCTTCCAGCTTGAAGCGCATCGCGCTCATGACGCCGCGAAACGCAACGGTATCGATCTGCGCGAACTCATCCTTGATGCAGAAGTAGCAATGCCCCGAACTCGAAGCGCCGCGGTAGTTGGAAACTTCCCCTTCTACCCAAATGTTGGCGAAGGTCTGCTCCAGCGTCTTCTGGGCGAGATGGTTCAGCTCGCTAACGGTAAAGACATGCGGCTCGCCATCCTTCTGGCTCGTCGCGTTAGGCGGAGAATCCAATTCCTTAAACTTTATCATGAGTTCGTTATTATACTAAAAACTACTTTTCTTCGTGGGTGAGGCAGAGCGTCTGCGATTCGGTGATGATCCAGTTTACGGGAATGTCGCGCTCGTCTTTCGGCAGATCCTGAACGAGCGTCGAGTCGTAGGTGAGGCCGATGGTGTTGAAAAGCTTTAGCGTGGAGAGAAATTTGTCGTAGAACCCCTTCCCGTAGCCGAGGCGATAACCGTTCCGATTGAACACGATCCCGGGAACCAGTATCACGCTCAGTTTTTTCGGATCGATCGGCGTTTTGGATTTGGGTTCCATCACTCCGAAAGTTCCAGGCGCGCAGTCTTTGAGGCTCCGGATCGGAAAATATTGGATCTGGCCTTTAACCACCTTAGGCGCGGCCACCTGAAATTTCTTTTTAACGAGCACTTGGATGAGCGCGTGTGTGTCTACCTCGCTCCCTTTGCTGATGTAGACCGCCACCGTTTTAG
>JANLTE010000277.1:0-9658 GCA_031362785.1 Elusimicrobiota bacterium | reverse complement strand
GAAGGCAGCAAAAAAGTTTGCGACCACTGCCACGCGGAAAACGTACTGCGCGCATGGTACTGCGCTCACTGCGGAGCGGCGCTCCAAGTGGCGGCCGCGCGAGACCAGATTAGCGTTACACCATACCGCGGACTCGAACTCATCGCGAACGCTTTTCAATTTTTATCCTGGCTCGCCGCCACCACAGGCGTGGTGCTGGCGGTCGTAGTGTTCATCAGCTTCATTGCCCAGAACTTTATTTTCGCCTTGTTCGGGTCGCTCCTGGTGGTGCTCGTCATCTACATCATCTCCGTTATTTTCAAGGGCTTGGCCGACAGCGTGCGCATGGGAATTCAAATCAGCGAAAAACTCTCAAAGGAAAATGTTGTAAGATAATAAAAAATGAGGATCACGAAACTTCATCTTTTAGGGATATTTTTTCTGTGCGCTCTCGCGTTTTCAGGCCACTATTATTTCAATCAAAAAAAGAAGGAAGTCAAACTGCGGGAAGAGAGAGCGCGGCTCGAGCAGGAACAAAAGAATATAGAAGAGCGAGAATTTGAAAAAATGAAACTCGCTACGGAATTTTCCTCTTCCACCGCTTCAGGCATGGTTAACGCGGGCGGAAGGTCCCCTGTCAATTACACCATCCAGAAAGGCGACACGCTTTGGAAAATCGCGAAAATGACCGAACATTTCGGCGCCGGTCACCGCTGGTACGATATCTGGAAGGCGAACGAAGAAAAAATATTAGACTTCGACCACTTAGAATCGGGCCTGACTTTGACGATCCCGCTGGACATTCCTGAAAATTTCCCCTGGCCCCCTACGGCTGACGACCGCAGGGAAAAAATACTGAAACGACTGAACCCCCAAGCGCGCCGGATCGCAACCAACTAACCCCACTTGCCGCAAAAAATAATTTTTCCCTGGATCAAAGCGCTCCTTTGGTGCGGGATTATTTATTATATGTCTTCGCGCCCCAACTTCAGTCCCGGCCGCGAGCTGGACACCTGGGCCGGCGCGATTGAACTGATTTCTAGAAAAATCGCGCACCTCGCCGAATACGCCGTCCTAATGGCGTTGGTTTTAGTTTCGGTCCGAAAAACCTGGCCAGGGTTTTCGCGATGGCATTTTTTATCAAGCTTTTTGCTCGTCATAATTTACGCAATGACAGACGAATGGCACCAGACTTTTGTGTTCGGCCGAACAGGGACTGTCCGCGACGTCTTCATAGACTCCCTTGGAGCGCTCATCGGTTTTTATTATGATCTAAGAAATGAGAAAAAAGAAAGAGTTCCCCCCCAAAGTTCGACGCTTCTGGAAAGCGAAGCCTACCACCAAAATTAAGGCGAGCGAAAAGCTTTACCTCCGCCCTAAACAAAAAAAAATCGTTCGAAAAGAATTCATGGACAATCTGGAATGATCCCCCGTTTCATCTTCCCCCTCCTATTGGTTTCAATGTGCGCCTGCGGCAAGGACCCTTTAGCGGACGCAAAGAAACTGGAGCGGCTGGGACGATACCCATCCGCGATCGAGGCCTATGAGGCGCACTTATCAAAAAAATCCCAGAACTCAGCCGAGGCGGCGTTTCGCGTCGCCGAAATTTATAGAACCGTCATCAGGGATTACGGCAGAGCGCGTCTGGGTTACGACAGCATTGCTAAAAATTATTCCAAAACCCCCTGGGCTGGAAAAGCCTATACCGCGCTAATCAATTGCCCTGATTATTTTCCGTTAAATCCAGAGTTTGTCCGCAGGACCGGCGATTCGCAAAGCGGCGGGGAATACATGCAAACGGAAGAAGAGATGCAGGAGCTCTCCGATCCTAAGGGCAGGTTTAAGGTGAAGCGAAAAATTTTTGCCGGACAGGATCTTGTGAGCTCGTACGAAAAAATCTACGAAAAGAAAGATGGCCGGCTTGAAGAGTTTCCGCTGGGCGCCGGAGCGCAGAGCGTTATTCTGCAATACCCCATCGAAAAAAACAGAAATTGGGAAACCGTTCGAGAAGGTAAGAAGATTTTTTTTCGCATCGAGTCGGATGACGCCACTGTTTCCATTAAAGCGGGAAAATTCGATCACTGCCTTAAATTACGAATCCAAAATTCCGAGGATGAAAAAACTTGGAAGGTAGAGTATTACGCACCTGATGTAGGATTTATTTTGGCGACCGTGGAAACGGATAATGGCGAAACGCGTGTTTCTGAATTGATTTCCTACCTGAACAAAAAATCTGCCCTCAACCAGCCGCCACTTGAAACCGCGCCTTCATTGTGGAAAAAATGGACATCCCGCTTAAAAAAGAAAGAGAAAAAAGGAACGGATTTATAACGACTTTCTGGCCCTGAACCAGTCGTACGCCAAAACACCGCCGTCATAGACCTTCTGAGTAACCCATATCCATATCGAATTTTGCGTCTGAACCGTTTGAGCCGCATAATTTCTAACGGAAACAGTATTCCAAAACAAGATTTTTGACAAACCCACCAGCACCCACGCATTGAGCAGCAAAATAAAAACAATAGAAAAGATGATCCCAGTTTTATGGATGTCGGGCTGCTTCTGCTGAACCGCATATATCGTAAGAGAAAGATGAAAGGCCAGCGTGGATCCCACCAAAAACTGCGCGGCTTCGGTTAAATACGAAAATGGATAAAAATGTTTAAACGCTGCGTAGATACCCAGAACCAAAAAAGTGTAGAGGGGAACGCAATAGGGTGACAGCGCGATAAAAAAATTTGATTTGGATAGGCTAACGCTCCCGCCTTTTTTAGAAACTTTGAACGAATGAATTTTGCTGCCCACCGCAAGCCCCGCCAAGGCGTGAGTCAACTCGTGGCCAAACACATAGGTCCTTATGTGTCGGTTAAACAGGACCTCAAAAACCGCATATGAGACTGTCCCCAGAGCCAACCACAGGATTGGAGAATGTTGGGTTCGGAGCGAAAATAAAAAGTCCGGCAGCTGGTAATATGTAGCGATGCCAAAGGGTAGGAGCAGCAACCCAACAAAAAAGCGCTTCATGTCTTATTAAAATTTTTTAAGATAGGCTACTGGAATATCAGCAATTCTCTCCCGATCGACGACTAGATAAGCCGTTCCCTTTATCAGGACAGAACCGCCAACTTCCGGTTGAGGCTCCCCCAAATAAACGAGCTGAGTCAGGGATTGAACGAATTTAAGATGCGGGAGGTATCGATCTTTAACCTCGGTTGAAACGACCACAATTTTCTCCTGGCTGATGAAAGTTAAATAATATGCGATCCAGTAGTCGGAATATCCCCCTTGAATGCCGCGCTCCGTTAACTGCTGGCTTAAAATCTGATATGGGCTAGGGCTTTCATGTCGCTTCAAAGTTAGAATGTTCGCGTCAACGCTGTTGGCTAAATAGAGGAGGAGCATTCCATAGGCGAACCACCGGCTAACGGCGGCAACGCGCTTCAGTATCCACGAGATGGCGAGCGGCAAACAAATGAAGAACGGAAAAAAATATCGCAGCGTTGACGAATCAATCAGCCGGTCATAGGTAATTCCTAACAAGAAGGTGACAACGCCCACACAAAGGATCGGAAAATACGCTGGGATTTCTTGATCTTTCGTAACTTTATTCCGAATGATTGAATAAAACGTCCGGAAAATGCATGCGATCGCGACGGCGGCAAGGACCATGGAGAAATTACTTAAAAAATAAATGCGTCCTTCGCCTGTCAAAGTTGGCACGAAAGATGCGGACACTAGTTTAAAGTTCCTAAACAGTTCGGAGGCATTGGCGATGCCGTTTCGCGTTTCGGGGAAATAACCCCATGCCATCCCGAGAAGCGCGGGTGAGTAGCCCGCGAAAAAACCAGCCAACAGCTTTTGTTTGACCGGATGCCTCGCAAACGCGACGGCCTTCTCCGCAACTTCTTTCCAGAAAACGAGGATTACGCTCGCGAAAGTCATCTTAATAGTTGACTCTAAGAGAGGCCAGGAGTCGAGACTTAACTTCGTATTTCCAATCATCCTGATGTATGGCCCGTGAAACCAAAGGGCGGTAGCCAGTAAAAAGTTTCCAAGATTATAGAGATTTAACAGCACCAGCGGTTTGGCAAGCCAGGGATGGGGCGAACAACCTTTCAACAGGACGAAATTATTCCAAAAAATGGAAGGAGTCATTTGACGAAAAAATTGCATCGCAGATTCAAACCGCTTTCTATCGAGTTTAAGCGCAAGTAAATAAATTAAGATGGCCAGCCAAAAAATTAGAACCATGCGGAGGTAAAACCAGGAAAATCCGGCGGTGAGCCCCAGCAAGAAGAATACAAGTTTGGACCGTTGCCCTTCTACGATCTTCTGAATTAGCAAGAGGTGTAGCATGCCCAGGCAAAGGATTTCAACATAATCGCCGTTTCTCGAAGCGATGGACATAAAAAATGGCGAGGGAAGCGCAAGAAGCAATACGGAAATGGAAGCGGTCCAAGCGTCACAAACCTTTCGAAGATATAAGTAGTAAAGCGCGATGAAAACTACGGAGAAGAAGGCGGGAACGAGAGCGGCCACCGAAGGAGTGGCCCCGAAAATTTTAAAAAGCGGCGCCATGAGCAGCGGCTCAACGGCCGCGTGATAATTCTGTCCCCACAAATAGAGCGAAAAATCACCCTTCATGAAGTGCAGCCCGACCAGGTCCATCAGCGCGTAATCGGCGTTATAAAACACATCCCAGTAATAAACGTAGGGGGTTCGGGCGAGAACGGCGAGAAGAAGAAGGAGAACTAAAATAATAGGATGGATGGCAAATCGGCCAAGTTAGTCCAGCATGTACTCTTCGAAGGGAATTTTCTTTGAGCGGAGCTCGTCTTTCCATTTTTCCCTAGCGAGCGGCGCTTTTTCCCGCGACAGGCGAACCCATTTGGATTCGGGCGGAGAAAAAAGCTCGAAGGCGGTCTTGTACCAAACGTAGGCGTACTTGATCGAAGACTCTTCCAGATTGCGGTCGCGGTCAAACTTCGCGATTTCAAGTTGTCTCTCATGTTCATCTTTGGTTAATTTATTGCGTGACAATTTTTCGTCGAGCGCCAGCTTTTCTTTGTTAAATTCCGCGTCAATCGTTGAGCTTTTTTCCTCGGGATGTTCGTGCCAGCGCCAGTATTTTTCGCCTTCACGATAGGCGTCTTTCGCCCGCAAAACGACGTCCACATACACCATGGCGTAGAGAACAAGGATGGTTCCCGCGATCCATAACGAATTTTTAAGCCATTTAGACTTGCGCCAGGAAGGGGTTGGGATTGAAACTTGAATTTGCGAGGAATCGGGCATTTTTTTTATTCCTTTGAGGTAATGTAAAAATACCCAGCCAAAATACTCAATGGCTTCAAATCCCCCTCGCTTCGCTCGAGGGACCACTTCGTGGGGTTTTTTGGCCTGTCATGAAATTTTATAGCGGGATCATCGTTCGGGGAAAGTGTTTAAAACCTCGTGAACGCGGCCCAGCAAATAACTGTGCTCGATCGGTTTGGACATAAACTCAACGACGTTCATTTGTTTGCGAATAAACGAGACGGTATCGGAATCCGTTACGCTGGCAGTCACGACCATCACGGGAATTTTACTCTGATTTTGGTTGTTTTGCAAACTCGTGAGAACGTCAAAACCGCTTAATATAGGCATCATCCAATCGAGCAGAAGAAGATCAATTTTCTTTGATTCGATGACCTTCAGGGCCTCTTCGCCGTTGTACGCGACTTCAATGTTGAATCCATCCTTTTCCAATATCGTGCGAATGAAAAGACAGATGAACTCATCATCATCGACGATAAGGATCGTCTTCGTGCGTGGATTCGGGCTATCACTCATCGGATGGGGCGCTGCATGTTCATGGTAAGGTTGTTTTAGACATCATACAAAATCAAATTAATTTATGATACGATTTCGCTAGTTATGTGCCGATTGTTCGGACAAATATCCATCGCGCCGCAAAAAGCGGACCATTTTTTAGTCGATGCGCCATTTTCGCTTCTGAAGCAAAGCGATTGTAATTCCAAAGGGTTACAAAGGGACGGGTGGGGCGTCGCGTGTCACGAGTCTCCACCAGCTCATGGAAGCTGGAGTTTAACCCGGTCTTCGAGGCCGCTATATAAGGAAAAGAGTCGCTTCCTGGCTTTGGCAAAACACATCCAATGCCCGCTCGTGCTGGCCCACATCCGCCGCGCGTCGAACCCCGACAAACTGCCGCGCTCACATTTGATCGGAATCCGCCACAACCAGCCTTTCTTATACAAAAATCTCGTTTTCGTTCATAACGGGACGTTAAATATACAGACCGAAGTCGCAAAAACCCTGGGCAAATACAGGCGCCTCATCGCGGGCAATAACGACAGTGAGGTTTTGTTCCTGTTGTTGGCTAAAATTTGGGAAGAATCTCAAAGGGATCTCAATCGGGAAACTGATTGGATAAAAATTTTTGTTGACCTGCGGGTTGAACTGAGAAGGATTTGGGACACTATTCCCGTAAATAAAAGAAAACGCGCGAATTTCGCCAACGGCCTGAACATTGTAGCCTCAGATGGCCGGACGATGTCCGCGCAATGCAGCTACATCGGATCCGGCGGAGGATCGCACTGCGACCCGAAAAAGCCCTACTTCGAAATGTGTTACAATAAGACGCAAAATAGGATCGTGATCGCATCGGAGCCAATGGATCGATCGAGCTCCTGGCGGCGGCTTCAAAACGGAGTTCTGCTGGTCGTTAAACCTAGAGGAATGAGTTTAATCGCTCGGACGACCCGGATTCACGACTGAAAGGAGGATCAATATGGCAGATGAATTTTCATTCGACGTCGTCTCAAAAATTGACTTGCAGGAAGTGGAAAACGCGATTAACCAGGCGAATAAGGAAATATCGACCCGCTTTGATTTTCGCGGCTCCGTTTCGCGCGTGGACTTTGACAAGAAAGCTCCCTCCATCACGCTTTTCTCCGATGACGAGGGGAAGCTTAAAAGCGTGATCGACATCGTGCAGAATAAATTTATTAAGCGCAACGTTTCTTTAAAATCGATGGATTACCAAACCCTCGAAATGGCGGAAAAAGCGACCGTGCGCCAATTGGTTAAACTGAAACAAGGAATTCCAACCGACAAAGCCAAGGAAATCGTGCGCATGATCAAGGACGCGAAGCTGAAAGTTACGCCGTCCATTCAGAGCGAGCAGGTCCGCATCGTTTCGAAAAGTAAAGATGAACTTCAAAGCGTCATGTCATTCTTAAGGCCTCTTGACCTGGGGCTGGACCTCCAGTTCGTGAACTACCGCTAGGTGAAATTCTACACCGAATACCTCTGGTTCAGCACAAAGAAGCAGCGCGAATTTATTAACATCACTTCGCACGTGGAGCAGATCCTCCAAAAATCGAAGATCAAAGAGGGAATGATTTTAGTGAGCGCCATGCACATTACCGCGGGCGTGTGGGTAAACGACGACGAATCGGGTCTGCTGGAAGACATTGACGAATGGCTGGACAAACTAGCGCCTTCCGGCCCCAACTACCGGCATCACCGCACCGGCGAAACCAACGGAGACTCCCATTTAAAATCAATGCTCGTGCATCATCAAGTGATGGTACCGGTAACGGAAAGTAAACTGGATTTCGGACCCTGGCAGCAAATTTTCTACGCCGAATTCGACGGGCAGCGAAAAAAACGAGTGATCGTCAAGATCATGGGTGAATAGTGAGGGCCGCTTTCCTTATTAACATATCTTCACGATGGAAAAAAACACCGCCCGCTAAACTGACCCAACTGATTCAACGAAACCTCACGATCCCCTCCGAGTTTTTCATGGTGGATCGAACCCAACCGCATTCGCTAGAAAATCATTTGACGGAAATCGCTAAAAGTGATTTTGACAGGATCATCGTGGCCGCCGGCGACGGAACAATCAACCGCGTCATTAATTTTCTCGCCTTAAGGGGTTTATTGGAAAGTTTTATCCTGGGCGTCATCCCAATGGGAACCTGCAACGATTTTGCTAAGATACTGGGGTTTCGAAAAGGACCCCTGCTCCAAAGAAACATACAACTTGCGATTGAAACCATCGCGAAAAATATAGTGCGGGAGATCAGCGTTGCCAAAGTCAACGATCACTACTTCATCAACAACGCTGGGTTCGGACGGCGAAATCCCGCCCATAGAAAACGCGGACCCATTTCCGATTTGCGCGCCATGAAGCCGGTTCCGACCACGATTACCTGGGACAATCAATCGCTGCGCGGTTCTTTTTTAATGATGCTCGCGGCCAACGCCCCGTATTTTTCCAACGGTTTGCACTTTTCTAAAGATTCGGACCCTACAGACGGCATCCTTGAATTTTTTTTCGTAAAGAACATCAGCAAATTCAGACTATTAACAAAACTGTTTCTCGGCGTGCGCGGGTTTGCTTTGACGCGCAAGCACCGAAGCGATTCTGCTGTATGGAAAACGAAAACCTCCGAGCTCAACATAAAAACGGAGATGCCGGTTTGGATCATGGCAGACGGAGAGGTGGTCCCGTCCTTATCGGAAATTCGCGAAGCCAGGTTTAGTGTGGCGGGGCGCTGCAGGTTTTTAACGGCTAAATGAAAATATCAGAACTTCTAAAACAGAAAAAACCAATTTTTTCCTGTGAATTTTTCCCCCCAAAAACAGAAGAAGGAATGTCACAACTTTATGAAACGGCAAGGGAAATTAAAGCTCTCGAGCCCGGGTTTATTTCAGTTACTTATGGCGCGGGCGGCGGGACGCGCGACAAGACCATTGAAATCGTGCGCAAAATAAAACAGGAGATCGGGATTGAGAGCATGGCGCACCTGACCTGCGTTGGGCATTCGCTCGGCGAATTGAAAAGCGCGCTCGTTCAGATTCAAAATGCCGGGATCGAAAATGTGATCGCGCTCCGAGGAGATCCGCCGAAAGGATCCGCGGAATTCGCGCCCCACCCTGACGGGTTTAAGCACGCGATCGAGCTCGTTGAGCTCATCAGAAAAAATTTCAATTTTTGTGTGGCGGTTGCGGGGTACCCTGAAGGACACGTTGAGGCCCCCAACAAGGAAATGGACTGGGCGAATCTCGAAATGAAAGTGAGGGCGGGAGGCGATGTCATTATCACCCAACTTTTTTTTGACAACAAGGCCTACTTCTCGTTTGAGAAAAAAATTCGAGAAAAAGGCGTCACGGTTCCCATCCTCCCCGGCATCATGCCCATCACGAATTACAACCAGATCGTTAAATTCACCCAGATGTGCGGCGCAAAAATTCCGGACAGCGTTCAAAAGGACCTGGAACCCATAAAAAACGATCTCGAAGCGGTCCAGGAATATGGCATTAACTTTGCGACGAGACAATGCGAGGAGCTCCTCATGAACGGCGCGCCGGGCATTCACTTCTATACGCTCAATCGCTCCGGCTCCGCTAAAAAAATTGTTGAAAACTTAAAGAGAAAAAAAAGACTTTATTAATATCAGTATGAAAATTCTAAACACCGCATCGATGAGCTTAATTCTACTTAGCGGCTTCGGGTGGCTGCCGGTCAGCGCGCAGGATCCTGGAGTAATATTAGCAGCCCTCCGACAGGAAATGCGCCGCACCGTTACAAAACTGAAATTTGAAAGCTTCGCGACTCCCTATTACGCCTCTAACCAACTTATGGAGTCCATTGATACAACCGTGAGCG
>JANLTE010000136.1:0-9600 GCA_031362785.1 Elusimicrobiota bacterium | reverse complement strand
GCTTTTTTAGGCACCATGCAAATTTGAGTTGACCCCATGAATGCATCAATTAATGAGTCTGCAGCTTCTTCAATAGGGGCATCGTTCCAAACAATCATAAAGTCATTTCCGGATAATTCTAGAATTGGTTTTTTCCCTCTTTCAAAAATCTTTTTCCCAAGCTCTAATCCTTTTGCGCTGTCATTAAACATTAAGATACCTTTTACATGTGAACTCGAAAGCCAATCTTCCATAAATTTTGCTGAATTCCCAACAATGATATTGATTGTTCCACTTGGGGCGCCGTTTAATTTTAACGCTTTTCAAACAACATTGCGCCATAAATACATAGTGGAAATTGGAGCATTTAGTGGTGGTTTAACTACCAATGTATTTCCAGCTAGCAATGCAAATGACGCTGTGAGCGAGTTGCTGCAGGCAGCATTTTTTGGAGGGCAAACACAAATGACACCTTCAGGTCTTCGTATGGAAATGAGGGTTTCTTTGCCAAACTTCGCAACAGTTTTAATAAGTTCAGATTGATAGTAATCAAGCGACTCATTTAGGTGGGCGGTTAGCATTCCGCTGAATTCCCACTCTGCAAGTTTCAGGGGATGACCTTCCATAATCATTAAGTTAATGATATTTTCTTTCTCTGCAATTAATATTTCTCGAATATCGTCTAATATTTTTCGGCGTCTTCCAATCGAAAATTTGCGAAAAATTTGGAATGCTTCATGTGCAGATTCAACTGCCTTAATGTTTAATGTTGAATCTCCTACTGCATATTGGGCATAAAAATAAGATTCTACATCCTGTGGGTTCTCTCCTCGTTTTAATTGAAAAAATAGCTCTCGTACTTTTTTTTGCTCAGTTATAACTTTGTCAACGTATGGAAAAAACTCATACCGACCCGTATCGATGTCTTCGTCTCCCACGTACGGGTAAAACTTCTTGAGGTTGTTGTTGGGTGCCCCGAAATTCGCGGCGGACCGGCGCAGGAGTTCGAGCACGAGACCTATGTTTTCCTTAAACTCAAAGCCGCTTTCAGATTTGGAGGTCCATACGAGTTTAACGGGAACCTTAATGGGCGAGAGCGAACCGGGAAAATCGATATTGAGGACATGTTCGCCGTGCTCGTCTTCGGTCATTACGGTGGTGAGGGTGACTCTTAGCCCGTGGCTGTTGATGTCCGTTGTATAGCCCAGAAAAATAGGCGTTGAATCGACATTGGCGCGAGAGGATTCAAGTTTAATGGGGATCCTGAGCGATTCTCTGGCGGTGCGGCGGTTATCGGAAGAGGTCGTAATCATAATATAGGGTTCCTTTCAATTATTTCCAGGAATAGTTGACGCCGATGCCGACTTGAATGACATAGAGGTCATATTTCCCGTTAGAAGTTTGGGCGCGGGTGGCGTCAGTGGTTAAGCTCTTGGTGACGGAATCGGTTCCCGTTTGAATCATCCCCACGATGGGCAGGGTTACGGTTAAACTTTTGTGACGATACTTTGCGCCGGATGAAAGCACATGGTGGTCGCCGTCCGGGACTAGCTGCGTAAATGTGAGCTCGTTGGTCGGCGAAGAGTCATAAAAATATCCGCCTCCAAGCGCGAAATGGTCGTTAAACCAATGCTCGCCCCCAAGGCGGACCGCGAACGAGTTGCGCCAGTCCAGCTTGTTCGATGAGTTGGGAAAGAGCGCGTTGGGCCGCTCTAAATAAATGTCGATCGTGCGCAGGCTTTCCCAGTTTACCCATTGACCGCCGATTTCAATTGTTGTGCGCTCGGACGGTTTGTACGCGTATCCGGTCGCGATGATGTTGGGATAGCGGATGGAGGTGTGCGCTGCTGTGGCATAAGTGGGACTGTTATTGGTAGGGAACACGCCCTGAAACGCGGTGGGAATGTTGGTAAGTTCCGCCTTCTTGTCAGAATAGTTCACTACAACCTGGCTCCTGTAGGTTAGCCCGATGGAATGCTCGGGTACGGGCTGATACAATAACCCAATGTTGAAGCCAACCCCGTCTCCTTTGCCCTGCACCGTTACCGATCCGTCGGGCAAGGTGAGCGCTGCGGCTCCCAGGCCATTGGCGAAACCAACCGCCGCCCAAGGGTACTGCTGGCGAAGTTCGGTCGTCGAATAATAATAGTCCAGGCCCACTCCCGCCGAGAAAGTCCGGTGAATTTGGTACGCCACGGTAGGGTTAATGTTGACCAGCGTTATTTCCCCTCCCGTCGTAATGTATCGGAACGCGCTCATTTTACTGTATTCGGTCGCCAGGCCAAAAGGAGTGTTAATGCCCACGCCAAAGGCGAAGCCCGTGTTCTTTGGGCTGCAGGCGACATAGGCCCCAAAGAGCGGAAAGAAATTGCGGCTATTTTTTTCTTCTCGGTTCAGCGCGTCGGTGTAGGCGGATGGGATGAACATATTGTTGGAGTTTATCGATACGGAGTAGCGTCCGGTTTTGGGAAGCGCCGCGGGGTTGTACCAAATGGCCGAAGCGTCGTTCACGCTGGCGACCACGGCTTCACCGCGCAACTGCGCGTCGGTAGAGAGGCCATAAATCCGAAATCCTTCCGCCCTGAGCGGCTGGGAAGACAAGAGCAATGCGACAAAAAAAGCCGCTACCTGGCGGCCTCCTTTATTTAGTAGAACCAAAGCGTGCATGTGATGACTCTTCTTCGACATGGGGTTTCTCTCCGTTTATTTGGTAAAGATGGCGCGTGTTAAAACACGCACCCCAGTGATCTCGGCAATCCCTTGGGGGGTTAGGAAATGCTAGGGTAATTATATCACTATAATCGACTTTGTCAATATGAAAAACTTAAAAATAGTCTCATTTTTAAGCTCAAATTGGACTATCGAGTTCACAATACATTTACAATAAATTTACAAAAAGTTTAAGACTCTTTTGCTGCGGTTTTGTAGTATATAGGGGTTCAACTGAGGTCCTATTCAAATGATTAAGAATATCGGGGGAGTCAGCATGAGTTCTTCAAACACAGTCAAAGTTGCTTCCGTCAACCTGGAAAAAGACGAAAACGAAGTCCTTGAGATCTACCGTAAAGCCAAATTGATGGGTTACGCCGACATCACGATCACCGTCCAGGAAGGTTCCCGCGTAAAGCTTTGGCTGACAGAAAAGATGAAATAGTCTAATTATTTTTGGTTCTAAAGTGAGCGCCCCAGCGTTCCTTGACAGGGATGATTTTTGTGCTATAATCTAGAGGGTCGAAAATTTTTACCGAATTAAAGGAGTTCAGCATGACTAATCCGGAAGACGAGAAAAGGAAAAGTGATCGCCGCAAGGGCGATTTAGACGAGCTTTTTAAACGCTTGGTGTCTTCGGGCGCGTTCCAGGACCGCCGCAAGGGCGACCGCCGAAAAAAACAGGAGCACCTGAACTTGCGCGTTTACTTAAACTAACGATTTTCCCACCTCAAACCCGTACCCGCAGCTTGACTCGGAGCGTATAATCCATGAAAAAGAAACATATTTTGGTTGCCGGCGGAGCAGGTTACATTGGCTCCCACATGGTTCGCCTTTTACTAAAGGAAGGCTATCAGCCGGTCGTTTTTGATAACCTGGCCACGGGCCATAAGGACTTCATCCCCAAGGGCTGTCCTTTTTTTAAAGGCGACCTCAAGATCAAAAAGGACATCGATCGCTGTTTCAAAAAATACCCGATCGATACCGTCATGTATTTCGCGGCCTCCCTCGTCGTCCCTGAGTCGGTGGCCAATCCCCTGAAATATTACGAAAACAACGTTTCAGCCAGCGTCCTGCTCCTCCAATCGATGGTTGAGCACAAGATCGGCAAGATCATTTTTTCCTCCACCGCGGCGGTGTACGGAGAGCCAGACCATATTCCTGTAACCGAGGACTCTAAAAAGGTTCCCACGAACCCGTACGGCTCGTCCAAACTGATGATCGAACAAATTCTAAAAGACGTCGCCTTCGCGCACGACTTCAGATTTATATCCCTCCGTTACTTCAACGTGGCGGGTTCAGGTCCCGGCGAGGAAACGGGTATCCGGTATAAGGAAATTACTCACTTAGTACCGAGCATACTGAAGGTCGCTTCGGGCGAGCGCAGCGTTTTTAACGTTTTTGGCGACGATTATTCGACCGAAGACGGGACCTGCGTGCGCGATTTCATCTATATCATGGATTTATGCCGCGCGCACCTTATGGCGATCAAGTATTTAGATACGCACCCCGAAGTGAAAAGCGACGTGTTTAACCTTGGGAACGGCGATGGGTTTTCGGTAAAGCAGGTCATGGACGCTTCCGAAAAAGTGACCGGCAAAAAGATTAACGCGCATTTCTGCCCCCGCCGTCCAGGAGATCCTGCGAAAATTGTGGCGAGTTCGGAGAAGGCTCAGCGGATTTTAGGGTGGAAGCCTCAAGTTCCCCTTTCGGAAATCATTGAAAGCGCCTGGAGGTGGGAACTTAAAGAGCGCGAGAGGAAATTGAGGGCGAAGAAAAAATAATAATAATTTTGACGCCGTTAAAAAACCCCGCTTTTTGAATTTAGAAAAAACGGGGTTTTTCATTTAAATCAATTGAAAAGTCCTTACACATCCACCATCTTCATAAGCGGCTGAATATTTTTCCGGATAACCTTGTTAAATTTCTTAACGTGCCTGACTTCCGCTCCGAACATGAGCGGGGCGGTGCCAAAAATAATTCGAATGTCCGATAAGATGGTTCCTTTCTTTAAATAAAGCAAATCGTATTTCACTTTCTTTTTGACGTCTTGAATGGTGATGTCGGACCGGTGGAGGATCTGGGCAAGGCCTGTTAGGCCGGGCTTCACCATTAAACGCTTCTCATAGTCCGGAATGGAATGGAGCAGTTCCTTAATGAATTCGGGCCGTTCGGGCCTCGGCCCCACAAGGCTCATGTCGCCTTTTAATATGTTAAATATCTGAGGGAGCTCATCTAAATGGCTCTTCCTTAATAAATTTCCAATGCGAGTGATCCTGGGGTCTTTTTCCTGGCACCACTGATGGCCTTGAGCTTCGGCGTCGGACCTCATGGACCGGAATTTAAAAATTTTGAAGGGCTGTCCAAAATAAGCGAGCCTGCGCTTGTTGTGGCCAGCCTTGAAGTAGGAATCTTCTAAAATGGAAGGGTCATAATTTCTGCGCGACTTTCTGCGGTTGCTGCCGATACGCAGTTGGGTGTAAAAAATGGGACCCGCGGAATCTAGTTTGATTAAAAGTGCGATGACGATCATGACCGGCGCCGCGGCGCTCAACATTATGAGCGCGAACACGACGTCGGTCAACCGCTTGGTTTTTATCTGCCAAGGCGTTTGAAGGAGCGAGTAATGCTTTTTAGAGTTATATATTTTTTTCATATGTATATTTATAAAAAATCGCGAGACAAGAATCTCAGTCTCACGATTTCGTGTTAACTTTATCTATGGGTGTTTAGTTTAGGGCGGCGGCTTACCTTTCGGAAATCCTGACCAAACTTGAACCTACGGTCAAACTATAAAAAATTCAGAATCCTGTGTCAAGCGTCTGCTATTTAATTTTTTCCGTGAGCCAGAGTTTGACCCGCTTACCCTCCTGAATGGTGACCGCGATGTCGGCGTAGCCCAGTTTTTTTGCTTTGCGGTACGCCTTCAAGAGTTCGGTCTCGTCTTTTCCCAGCGTCCCGGTAACGGACTTCTCAGCCGTTGCTGATTTCACAGTTTCCGTCGATGCGCCATCGCCGGAAATGACTTCAATTTTTGAATAACCCATATAAAAACCTCCAGATCTGATGAAAGGACTCGGGGTTGAGGTTTGACAGTGTTTCGAAATATGATACATCCGGCCGGGGAGAGTGTCAAGTTTTTTTGATAAAATTTTTGTTTTATTTTTCCCTGGGAACGGTGTAGTTGTAAAGGGGCTGTCCGGACGTTCCCCGCTTCTGCATTTCTTGAGTATTTTTTGGAGGTCCGAAAAGCAATGATAGGCCTATTTTATGGCTGGCGGCCTGGTTGATCATCGAATAACTGTCGGCCAGATTGAAGTTGAGGAGATACGCGTAATCTAGACTCAATGTGAGCCAGCCTTGCAGGTTTGAAGTGATGCTGAATCCGGCCGCCAGATTTTTAAACGCTTTTTTTTGGTCGGCGCTGAAATCCCGGTTGAGGCCGGAACGCGCGGTGAGGTCGAATCGGTTGGATTTCCAGCAAAGGTATTCACCGCCAACGAAAGTCTGGGTTTTGCTCTTAAAGTCCCCCTCCGCCGAGTTCTTGTAGCCGAGGTCTAATTCTAATGCCCATTGTCCATGTACCCAGGCCAATCCCCCCTGATATTCCGAGGGGACTTTGTCGGTTGAAATCAGTCCTACATCAGGTTCTGTGAGGTTCCTTCCCGCGACTCCGACTGAAACTTTTTCGTTGAATCGATAGAGCGCTCCCGCGTCGAAAGTCGCGTTGCTTGCGACCGTTCCATTCGCGAAAGCGGCGTTAGACGCGAACGCCGGGTTGTTACCGATTTTATAATCATGGGTGAAATACTTAAAGTTAACGCCCAGACCCAAGGAGTTCCCAAATTTTCGACCGTAATTCAACAAAGCGACGTTTTCGGTGAGCAGGCTGCCGAAGCTGTAGCTCGTGAGCGCTCCGCCGACGGATCCGAAGCGGCTTGGCAAAATGGCCGATAAAAACCCTGAAGTAATGTCCGCATCGGAGAGTCCCGGATAAGCGCGCTCCCACATGAAAGAGCCCTGCGCGCGGTTCATGAAAGCCGTTCCGGCCGGGTTCCAAAAGGGAGCGCTACCATCGTTGGCCAATGCGCAGAACGCTCCGCCCATGCCTACCGCGCGCACGCCCCAATCGCTGTTTTCAAATTACGCTATCAGTAAGGAAGGTGTGGTTAGAAATAAAAGGAGACAGGTGAAGGTATGTACTTGCGATCTAGAATGACTTAGGGGTTGAAATATGATTTGTACCATTTTGCGAACTCTTTCAATCCTTCTTCAATCCGTACTTTGGGCTCAAATTGCAGCTCTTTGGCCGATTCGCGGATGTCTGCGAACGATTCCTGGACGTCTCCCGGCTGAAGGGGGAGCATTTTAATTTTCGCTTTTTTGCCCAGCTCCTGTTCAAGGCGCTGGATCATATACATGAGTTTAACGGATTGAGAATTCCCCAAGTTAAAAACTTTGTAAGGAAGGTTTTTATCGAGGGCGGAGAGGATTCCGGAAACGATGTCCGTGATGTAGGTAAAATCGCGCTTCATCCGGCCAAAATTGTAGACATCGATGGGCTTACCCTTTAAAATCGCGTCTGTAAATTTGAAGTATGCCATGTCGGGCCGCCCCCAGGGGCCGTACACCGTGAAAAATCGCAGGCCTGTCGCGCGGATCCCGAACAAGTGATGGTAGGTATAGGCCATCAGCTCGTTTGTTTTTTTTGTGGCCGCGTAGAGCGATATGGGTTCGTCGACTGGGTCATGAATGGAAAATGGTATTTTCTTGTTATTGCCGTAAACAGAAGAGGACGACGCGTAAATAAACGAATGGACTCGGTACTCCCTGCAAAGTTCAAGGAGGTTGAGCGTGCCCAGGATGTTGGTCTGCTCGTAAATGAAAGGGTTCGTAAGGGAATATCTCACCCCCCCTTGCGCCGCGAGGTGGCAGACTTGATCGAATTTGTGGGCGGCGAAAATTTTCTTGAGGCTTTTTATATCGATGATGTTCGCGCGGATAACCTTGCAGCCTTCAAGGAGATTTTTGACTCGCGCCTTTTTTAGCTTGGGATCGTAATAGTCATTAAAATTGTCAATCCCGACAACCTTGTCTCCGCGCTTTGTCAGCGCTTGGGCCGTCGAGGATCCAATGAACCCAGCGGCTCCTGTGACTAATATTTTTGCCATTTTTTTCTTATTCCTTCGAAGGGTTTTTGGCCTGGCATCGTGGAGTCATTATATTAAGGAAAGCCCCGCATTACCAGAATAATCTGGAAATATAGGTCTTTTTCTAATAGCGATCGATTATAGTTTTACGATCTTTCCGCTGATCACGCCTTTGGTGGCGTTTCGCGTATCGAATACGAGTTGAGATTTATCGGTGATTCGGCGGGGGTCGAAACAGCTGTGGTTGGTGACGATCACTGAACAATCATGAGCTTTCAGGGCTGCGTCGTTTAGCGGCACGCTCTGCATGCGATGGCCGTTGACGTCCAGTGTCGGAACATAGGGGTCGTGATAATGCACCATCGCATTTTTATCAAGAAATTTTTCAATGACTTCAAGAGCGGGCGATTCGCGCCAGTCGCTGATGTCTTTTTTGTAGGCGACTCCAAGGATCAGGATTTTGGCGTCTTTGATCGATTTTTTCTTCTGGCCCAGGATATCGATGACTCGGCGCACCACATAATCGGGCATGTGCGAGTTTAATTCTGCAGCCAGCTCAATGAATCGCGCATAAAAATTCATGGTTTTTAACTTCCATGAAAGGTAATGGGGGTCCAGCGGAATGCAATGTCCGCCGAGGCCCGGCCCGGGATAAAAGGGCATATAGCCGAAGGGTTTGGTCGCCGCGGCGTCGAGCACTTCCCAGACATCCAGTTTTAATTGGTCGCAGATCAGAGCCAACTCGTTAACGAGCCCGATGTTCACCGCTCGAAACGTGTTTTCAAACAATTTTACCATCTCCGCTGCTTCCGGCGAAGAAACGGAAACCACTTTTTCAACGACCATCGAGTAAAGCGCGTAGGCCACTTTCTGGCATTCTTTCGTCATTCCGCCCACCAGTTTTGGCGTGTTGTGGATGTTAAACTTCTTGTTGCCCGGGTCGACTCTTTCTGGAGAAAACGCGACGAAAACATCCTTGCCGACTTTGAATCCGCGTTCTTGAACGGCCGGTTGAACTACTTCCCGCGTCGTGCCGGGGTAGGTTGTACTTTCAAGTACAATCAACTGCCCTTTTCTCAAATTGGGTTTAATTTTTTCCACCGCCGAAATGATGTAGCTCAAGTCCGGCTCCTTTGATTTGCGGAGCGGGGTCGGCACGCAAATAATAATGGCGTCCATTTTGGAAAGAAGTCTGAAGTCCGTTGTGGGTTTTAAGCGTCCGGCTCGGACCTGCGTTCGAATGCGCTCGGAGGGGATGTCCAGGATGTAGGACTTTCCGGCGAGCAGCGATTTCACTTTATTGGCATCCACTTCAAACCCGGTCACCTCAACTCCTCGACTGGCGAATTCGAGCGCCAGAGGCAAGCCCACATAGCCTTGCCCGATAATTCCCACTTTCACTTTTTTTGATTGTATTAATTGTTCAAGCATGTAAATTCACCCTTTGTTTGAAGATAAAATTATTTCACTATGACGATTGGAAAATATACAACACTTCCATCTGTCCCTAAAATTTTACTGGTGTAAATTCCTGAACGGACGCCGCGGCCGTTGCTGTCTTTGCCGTTCCAAACGAGCGCGGAGCTTCCTGATTTGGATCCGGTATAGATGACGTTCCCCCTTGAGTCGTGAACCACGATTTGAGCGGCGTTGTCTCCAAATTGGATGGTTCCGTCTGCGCCCAGAAATTTTTGCCCGGGCTTGAACCCGTCGGGAGAAACCGCAGTGCCGCCGGCAGAGGAACCGGCCGCCCCCCCCCCCC
>JANLTE010000133.1:0-1781 GCA_031362785.1 Elusimicrobiota bacterium | reverse complement strand
GGTTGCCGTGTGGTGGCGCATGATGTGCGCTCGCGAAGCTGCGTCCACAACCGCCCTGGCAGCGTCCCCCGTCTTTACGGTTCCCTGCGTGACGCGAACGAAGTGAGCGATCAAACCTTCCACGGGCTTTTGGGTATCGAGCACTTCGACTCTAAATTTATCGTCCGGATGCGAAATAAACCCTTTGTCTCCCACCTGTCCGCCGCTTTCCGCGTAAAAGGGCGTTTCGGACAAAATTAATTCGCCTTCTTCCCCCGCCTTCAGCTCAGCCACTTCTGTTGGTTTGCCGTCTTTCTCTTGGACTAGAACTAGGACCTTGCTTTGCGTTTCCAAAGTTTCGTAACCGCGGAAAATGTTTCCTCCCGATTTTTTGGATAACTGCGAATGAAAAATAATTTCTTTTTCCCCCGACCCCTTCCATCCCTTGCGCGCGGTTTGGGCCGCATGCGCGCGGGCCTTTTCATAATCGGTCTCCGAAAAATCAAGTTCCCCTTTTAAATCGAGGACGATTTCACGCTGGATTTCCTTATCGAGCCCGTAGGTGTCGTAAATGTTAAAAACTTTTTCTCCGGAGAGTTTAATTTTTCCGATGGGCGCTTTCAAAACGCCCTGTCCAGTCGATTTTCGAATTTCGTCTTCCAGCATGCGGGTCCCGCTTTCGATGGTCGCGAGCGCGTTTTTCTCCTCGGTCTCAACGATCGCGCAAATGCTGCTTTCGCGTTCCGAAAGCTCCGGGTACTGGACTTTCATATCTGCCACGATAACCGGTACAATTTTGTTTAGGAACGGTTCTTTTTTTCCGTGGGTCCAGCCCTGGCGGAGCGCTCGGCGGAGGAGCCGGCGCAAAATGTATCCTCGCCCTTCGTTTGACGGCAGGACTCCATCAGAAATTAGGAATGTGGACGCCCTGATGTGGTCGGAGACGATCCTGAGGCTTTTAACCGAGGATCCTTCACCGATCTGTTTTTTCGTTTCACGAATAATGTCTTGAAAATAATCGGTCTCAAAAGTGGATTCAAGTTCGTTGATGACTATATTTAAGCGTTCAAGGCCCATCCCTGTATCGATATTTTTTTGAGGTAGAGAAGTCAATTTTCCGTCCGCGCCGCGATCGAATTGGGTAAAGACCAGGTTCCATACTTCCAGATACCGGTCGCAGTCGCATCCCGGCCCGGGGCATTTGTGATCCTGGCTGTATTTTTCTCCTCGGTCGAACAAAATTTCGCTGCAAGGTCCGCAGGGGCCGGTGGGGCCCATCGTCCAAAAATTGGAATCCTCGCCCAGGCGGATAATCCGATCTGCCGGCACGATCTTCCTCCAAATTTCAAAAGCTTCGTCGTCTTTTTCATAGATGGAAGCGTAAAGCCGTTTGGGGTCCAACCCTGCCTCGCGCGTCAAAAATTCCCAGCCCCAAGCAATGGCTTCCTGCTTAAAGTAATCGCCGAACGAAAAGTTGCCGAGCATCTCAAAAAAAGTGAGGTGGCGCGCGGTGAGCCCCACGCGCTCAATGTCCGAGGTCCGCAGACATTTCTGGCAGGACGCGGCTCGGGTAAAATCAAGCTTGATTTGGCCCAGGAAATGTTTTTTAAATTGTACCATGCCGGCGGAAGTAAACAGCAGCGTTTGATCGCCCGACGGGATCAACGAGTCCGACGGCGCGATCGCGTGCCCGTTTTTGCCGTAGAACTCTAAAAATTTTTTACGAATTTCGTTGGTGTTCATTTTGATTTCTTATTATACAAAATAGAAAAGAGGCGCTTTGGGGGCGCCTCTTTGTGGAC
>JANLTE010000130.1:0-2862 GCA_031362785.1 Elusimicrobiota bacterium | reverse complement strand
TCACAGCATCAGTCCCTGCACCGTCTTTAACGACACCTATAAATATTATCGCGAACGCGTCGCGGAAATTCCCGCCGGTCACGACATCACGAATAAAAAATCGGCGTCTGCCATAAATCCAGCGCCGATTTTTTATTCGTGATGTCGTGACCGGCGGGAATTTCCGCGACGCGTTCGCGATAATATTTATAGGTGTCGTTAAAGACGGTGCAGGGACTGATGCTGTGAACGAACGAAAACCCTTTGTGCTTAATCGCCTTGACATACAAATCGGTCATCTGATCGATGTGTCCCGAATAGGCGCGGGCCACGAAAGGCACGTCGTAGGCGAGAGACAGAGCCACTGGGTTTAAATTCTCTTCAACGATCCCGTAAGGAACCGCTTTCAATTTAGTCTCATGGGTCGTGGTGGGCGATCCCTGGCCTTTCGTTAAACCGTAAACCGAATTATCCATCATGATGTAGGTGATGTCAACGTTCCTGCGCGCCGCGTGCGGAAAGTGTCCGCCTCCGATCGCCAAGCCGTCGCCGTCTCCCCCCACCGCGATCACGGTCAGTTTGGGGTTGGCGAGTTTAACTCCCGTCGCTGTTGGCAGCACGCGTCCGTGGACCCCGTGGAATCCGAAGCACTTCGTGAAAATGGGAAGCCTTCCCGAACATCCGATGCCCGAAACGATGACCGTGTTCTTTAAATCTAAATCCATCTCGATCGCCGCGCGATAAACAGCGGACAATACTCCGAAATCCCCGCAACCCGGACACCAGACCGGAGCGACGGCGCTCTTGATATCGGCGAACGACTTCACGTGAATGTTCGTTGAAATTTTTTGCTCGGA
This sequence comes from Elusimicrobiota bacterium, assembly GCA_031362785.1. Classification (GTDB taxonomy): domain Bacteria; phylum Elusimicrobiota; class Elusimicrobia; order 2-02-FULL-39-32; family 2-02-FULL-39-32; genus JANLTE01. The sequence goes on along the minus strand of JANLTE010000130.1, from coordinate 2,026 downwards.
TCCAGTGCTCATAGTTTCCCCGCGACCTCCTCAATCTTATTCAAAATTTCCTCAGGCAGGAACGGCATCCCGGCGCACTTGTTAAGCCGCGTGGTCTTGATCAGGTATTTCGCGCGCAGGAGCTGATCGAACTGGCCCGTGTAATTCAACTCCGGGACAATCACGTGCTGGACGGAGTTCAAAAAATTGCGAATGTCGTCATCGGGAAGGGGGTGCAACATCTTCACCTGGAGGGCCGCGACCTCGTAACCGCTCCGGTTGGCTTCTCGGATGGCCGCCTCAATGGGTCCTTCCGTGGAACCCCAGGAGATGATCCCGATCTTGGCATGCTCGTCGCCGAACCGGCGGGTAAATCCCGGCTCTTTTGCGATGAAATCGAGCTTCTTGTGCCGCTTCTGCGTCATGCGGAAATGGTTGGCGGGCGTATAGTTCGGGTCGCCGTTTTCGTTATGTTCTAAACCGGTCGCCACATAGCTGACATCGGACTCACCCGGAATCGCAACGGGAGAAACGCCGTTTTCAGTCAGGCGGAACCTCGCGAAATCGGAAGTCCCCACCGCTTTCAGCCGATCCCAAACTTCGATCGTGGAAAGGTTGGGCCTCGTAAACGTCTGGGTGCGTTGAGACAAAGACTGGTCCGAGAGCATGATCACGGGAATTTGATATTTCTCCGCGATATTGAACGCTTTGATGATTCCGTAAAAACAGTCTTTCACGTTTGCGGGCGCCATCACCACACGAGGCGCTTCGCCGTGACCACCGAATACCGCCTGAGACAGGTCGGACTGTTCGGTTTTTGTGGGAAGGCCAGTGGAGGGTCCGCCGCGCTGACAATCGATGATCACAATCGGCAACTCCACCATGGAGGCTAAGCCCAGCGCTTCAAGCATTAGGGAAAATCCGGGACCTGAAGTCGCGGTCATCGCTTTGGCCCCCGCGAAGGATGCGCCAATGCAGGACGTGATTGCCGCTATTTCATCTTCGGTTTGAATCGCGATGCCTTCATACTTGGGCAATTCGCGTTCCATAAACTCTAAAATTTCTGACGCCGGTGTGATGGGGTAACCCGCGTAATATCGGCAGCCCGCGTGAATCGCGCCCGCAGACATCGCCTCGTTACCCGACATCATGATTTTGGGTGTTTTCACCTCTCGGCTCGGAACATGAAAATCCTTCACCACGGTGTTCTTAAGCGCCCAGGCGCGTCCGGATTCCAGCGCGCGTAAATTTGAATCGATGACGGCCTGGGGCTTGTGCTTAAATTGCTCGCTCAAAACCTGCTTGACGGACTCCCAAGGCAAGCCGATCAATTCGCTGATAACGCCCATCGCCACAACGTTTTTAGATTTCTTATTGCCCGCTTCCTTCGCGGCCAAAGAACCCATGGGTACGCCGTATGTTTGAGCTTTGTAAGTGTCGTCCGGCATGAACGCATCCGCGTCAAACACGATCAACCCTTCAGGCTTCACGTCTTTCCCGTGAATTTTCAGGCTTTCGGCATCGTAAGCTATCAATACATCCAAAACGCTGCCCTGCGACAAAATCGGGTGATTGCCCATCCGCACCTGAAACATAGCCTGTCCGCCCTTAATTTCGGCGGGATTGGTCCGAAAAGTGAAAACATCGTATTGGGATCGGGAGAGGGCCGTGGTCAACATTTCTCCCGTTGAGATGACGCCGGTCGTCGTCGCGGTGTCGCCGCTTACGCGAAATGTTAAATTATTTGCCATCGAAATGATGCTCCTTCCTTATATTTTAATGATGATTTGAGGATTGGAATACAAATTCTCCGTATACGAGCATAGTATAGCAGATATGCGATTTTTGTCAATATCTGACTATTTTGTCAGGTTTCGCTACTCTTGCTCCAACTTAAACTGGATGCGCTGACGAATCTTGGCCGCGACCGAGGTCGTCTGCACCATGGCGGGAGAAAACACCATTTTCTGCGCCACGCGAAGCGCAACTCTATCGAAGGCGTCCCCCGCCGAACCCGCCACCTCAGACTTAAGGACTTTCCCGCTCG
>JANLTE010000129.1:0-3491 GCA_031362785.1 Elusimicrobiota bacterium | reverse complement strand
ATGCCAACAATTGCCACAATGAGGTTCTTGAAATATGGTCCCAAACTGGATCCATAGGCCTTGGCGTTTACCTATGGCTGTGGATCGTTATCATCGTTTTTGGTTTTCATTTCGCGAAGGAGTTTTATCCGGTTTCCCCCGAAAAGTCCGCCTGGGTTTGGGCGCTGGCTTCGGGCTCTTTGGGCATGTTCGTGGACAACTTTTTTGGAAACGTTTCCATCCATTTTACGATTCCGGCGTTTCTATTTTGGTGGCAGACGGGTTTGTTGTTCGGAATGCCTCGGTCGGATCAGCAATCCCGGACTCATCCGTCCGAGTGGGCCGTCTGGCGGCTCACGAACCATCTTCACACGATACTTTTGTGTTGCGCGGCGGGTTGCGTGCTGTCGATCTGCGTTTGGAATTTTCGGCGGGAGTTTCAGGAAGTTTATTATTTCAGGGGATTTAAAATCAGCAAAGCCAACAACATGCTTGATCTGGCTAGGCAGGAGCTGGAGAAAGGGTGGAAATGGTTTCCTCGCGAAGTGAACTCCAACTACGAGATGGCCAACACTTTGGCTCGGCTCGCTCAGCAGAGCTATAGTTCGGGGCTCGGGGAGCAGGCGGACGCGTACAAGAAAAAAGCGATCTGGGGTTACCTTGAATCGTTAAACTCAAACGCCGGCTACGATGAAATTTATTTTAACCTGGCGGCGCTCCAAAGCCAAATGGGATGGATGGATAACGTATTTTCGGAGTTTTCGGTTCCAACGCCATGGGGCGAGAACGCGATTTTTTCCGGTAAGACGATGCCGGGCGCCACCTTCAATTATAGTCGCGCTCTGGCGATCAACCCTTTATCCATGGACGCTTACACTTTTCTGGGTAACTCTTACCTCCAGAACCACGCAAAATATCGAACCGAGGGCCTCCTGCTTTTTGAACAGGCGGTGCGCTTTTTTCCTCGCAACAAAGAGTTTTGGGTGAACCTTGGGTTCCTGCAGATTCAACAAGGTGAAAACCAGAAGGCCTACGAGTCGATACGACAGGCGATGAACATCGATCCCACCTACGAGTTTGCCCGCAGGAATTTAGGCCTGTTATTGCAGCGGATGAATCGTCCGAACGATCCGCTTGCGCAGCTCTTGAACGATTTGCCAAAAATTAACGCTCTGATCGGATCCAAAAATTGGCGCGAACTTACCAGTTTGGCGGAACGGCTCTCCGGGATCCTTCCGGACAATTTTCAAATGCGCTTCGTCCTTGCAAACGCTTATTTCGAGCAACGGCTCTACGATCAGGCAGAGCGTCAATATCTGGAAGCGTTGCGAATCGAGCCTGACAACTCGAACGCGCTCAATAATTTAGCCATGGCTCTTCGAGCTCAAGGTAAAACGAGCGAAGCCCGGGCCCTTTATGAACGGCTTTTGGACGTCAGCGCCTTTGCGGAGTTAGCGAAAAAATCCCTCGAATCCCTTCCCAAATAGTTCGCTTTTCAATCCCATTCCCTAAAATGCTAAAATTTGAAGGGTTTTCACCTGAACCTTTGATTTTAATTTAGGAGGCACCATGTCGGGGCATTCACGCTGGGCGGGCATAAAACACAAGAAGGCGATCATTGATTCCAAGCGCGGCAAGGCCTTTACGAAGCTCGGCAAGGAAATCAGCGTCGCGGCCAAACAGGGCGGCGGCAATGTGGAGAACAACGCGCGCCTGCGCAAAGCCGTTGAAATCGCCCGCGAAGCCAACATGCCTCAGGAAAACGTTAAAAAGGCGATCCAGCGCGGCACGGGCGAGATCCCGGGCGTTATTTTTGAGGAACTTCGCTATGAGGGTTATGGGCCCGGCGGCTCGGCAGTTTTAGTGGATATATCGACCGATAATAAAAATCGAACCGCTCCTGAAATCAGAAAAATTTTTAGTGACCATGGCGGAAATATCGCCGAAGCGGGGTCCGTGGGGTGGATGTTTTCGGCCAAGGGAATCGTTACGGTTGAAAAAAGTAAGGTGAATGAAGAGTCCCTCATGACTTTAGCTCTTGACGCTGGCGCTGAAGACATCAAATCGATCGATGACGAATATCTCGAAGTAATTACCGCTCCTGTGGATTTTGAGAAAGTGAAGGTTACGCTTCAGAAAGGCGCCATTCCGATCGTTGACGCGCAGCTCACGCTGGTTTCTCAGACCACGGTCGCCCTCGAGGGTAAGCAGGCCGAAGATATCTTAAAACTGGTCGAAGCTCTCGAAGATCACGATGACGTCAATAAAGTTTTTTCCAACTTCGACGTTCCCAAAGAAATGATGATGCGCTCCTGAAATGGTGATTTTAGGGATCGATCCTGGATTTGGCATCACGGGCTATGGCTTGATTGAAGTGCATCCGAAACAAATCCAATTCCCAAAATTAATCGAAGCGGGCATCCTCTCCTCCAAAAAAGAAAGCGCGTTCGCCGACCGCTTGAGCGAAATCCACAAAGGGTTAGTTGAACTCATCGAAGAATTTTCTCCGGAATCGTTGGCCTTGGAAGAAGTCTATTCGTCCGGCGCTTTTCCAAAAAGTGCCATACAGATCGGCCAGGTTCAGGGGATCGTACTTTTGGCGGCTTCACAGGCAAAAATACCCGTGCACATGTACTATCCCATTCAAGTAAAGAAGTGCCTTATCGGCTTTGGCCGCGGAACAAAAATGCAGATGCAAAAGATGATTCAGCGGACTCTGGGCTTGAGCGAAGTTCCCCGTCCGGACGACGTGGCTGATGCCCTGGCGGTCGCCATTTGCCACGCCAACCGCGTTCGAGGGATATTGAACTGATGATCGTCCAAATTTCAGGCAAAGTCGTAGACATCAACGAATTTTCGGTCACGCTTCAAGTCGGCGACTTGGCTTACGAGATTTTTGTGCCAACCAGCGTGGTCGAACACTATAGGAAGAACCCAAAAGCGCAGAACGGGGCTTCACAGGATCCCGATATTTTTTATACGATTCAATACATTGAAGGCGCGAGCGGCCACGGAAACCAATTCATGCGGCTAGTTGGGTTCAGGAGAAAATTGGAGAAAGAATTTTTTCAGCTTTATACGAGCGTGGAGGGAATCGGCTATAAAACGGCCCTGAAGTCATTAATGCTTCCCATTCCTAAAATCGCGCTGGCGATCGAGCAAAACGACTTGGCGACGCTCAAGAAACTCCCCCATGTGGGCGGTCGCACGGCCGAGAAAATGGTCGCTACTCTCCGCGGCCGGATGAAGAAATTCTCGCTCGACCTCGAAAGCCAGCCCCTAACGGTTTCGACTGAGCCCGATTTACACTCCGAAGTTCTGCAGGTGCTCAAGCAGGTGGGTTACGGCGAGCAGGAATCGGATTCGCTCATTCAAAAAGTACTGGTCAAAAATCCTAAAATTAAGAGCGCTGAAGAAATGATTCAGGAAATCTTCAGCCTGAAAAAATTAAATAACTAATATGAGCCGAGAAAAAAGAATCGTTTCCGCAGCTCCCATCACGGCTGAAGAAG
>JANLTE010000123.1:0-5713 GCA_031362785.1 Elusimicrobiota bacterium | reverse complement strand
TACGAAGAGATCAAGCGGGGCGAGATCTGGGGCTTGGCGGGCGAGGCCGGAATCTCATACGAGCTTTCCCCCAAAATGGATCTCCGCATGTGCTCGTCCTCCGAGCTGCCGGGGTTCTCCTCCGGTTTCTCCAGGCTTATGTCCGGACTGCCGGTACGGTTTGGTCTGACGTTCGAAGTAGAAATAGAAGCCAGCACGAAATTAAAGGCCACCGACTTAAACACTGCACAGCTCAATGGGTCGAATCCCCTTTTGAAGGAAATCCTGAAAGAAAAAGTGGATCAATTCTCTCAATCGGGACGCACGCCGCGGTATCTGGCTCATCTCTGGTCCGGCAAGGTCGATCCGCTTAGGCTTCGGATGTTCCCGCCGCTCTTGCCGTCAAAAAATAAGAGGCATTCACCGGATTTTCAACTCGAAGAAAATGAGCTTCTTGTGCGTGAGGCAGGTCAATCCCTGGCAAACTCGCTGTCATCGTGCGGAGTAACCGCACGGGCCCTTTCCGATGATGAAATCAAGAAGCGTTATTGGAAGACTCTCAACCCAACTAAATCCTTGGATCAGTCCGTTCCTACAATACGCCCTGGCTACACTTTACGTTCTCAACTTGCTTGCGCGAACGCTTTTGAGAGCCAAACCTATTTCTTGTTGGATGGCCAGTACCACTCCGCGATCTCCTTTTATGCCTACCCTGATGAGCTCTTTCTGGGAAGCGTGGACACTCTCTTGGAAAATCTGCCGGTTGGTTCAAGATACTTGTTCTCTATGCTAGTCCCGGACCAGGAAGAATTTTTGGAGAACCTTAAAATGCAGCGCAGGCGGACGGTCGCCTTGGCTGGCTCCTCTAAATCCAAAGACTATGAGTCCCAGGCGCGCGAGAGCGATCTGGACCAAATCATCACCCGGTGCCGGCAGGAAGGCGAACGCGTTTATGTGGTCTGGGCGGGAATCATCTTGCGGTCTCCCGACCTAAATGAGCTCATGAACTTGGAGAAAGACGTCCTATTCGCGATCCGGGAGATCTTTTCGGGCGCCATTGGAATCGATGAAGATTGCGCCCACCGGAGGATGTTTCTGTCTTCTCTGCCGCTCTGCGGGCATCTTTCCCCTAGAAGGAACCTGATGCTTGGCTCAACTGCAAGCGCTATGGTGCCTCTCTCCCGTCCCTGGCAAGGAACGAAGGAGAAAGGCATGATCCTGACCAGCCCGATCCGGGAACCTATTTATTTCGACATTTTCGATCAGAATACCCCTCGGCACGGCATCGTTATAGGAACGGTTGGAAGCGGCAAATCGTTCTCAGCGAACATGCTTTTAATTTCCCTGCTTTCCGATCCAAAAGTACGGGCGCTGGTCATCGACATCGGAGCGAGCTTCAAACGATTGACCCAAGTCCTGGGCGGGGCGTTTTTCGATGTGCGGTTGGATGAAAAATTTGCGATCAATCCTCTGCTCCCCCGATCGTCTCTGCTGCGCGAAGACAAGACGCTGGATCCCGATGCCTTTTCCGCCCAGTGCAGTTTAGTCTGTAAAATCGTAGGTTCCATGTCCGGGCCCGGCAGGCTTATTGTAGAGAAAGCCTTAGAACAGACTTACCGAAATAATGAAGAGCCGTTATTGTCCGATTTTCTGAGCGTTCTGAGAGAACGTCCTTGGGAAGAAAATCTGAAAGGGCAAGCCCAGATCATCATAAACGAGCTCTCGCCATACTGCGAAGGCGTGTATTCTCTGCTTCTTTCCCGACCGTCCAAAATCCGCCCCTTCGAATCACAAATAACGACATTCGAATTGGGAGGACTCAAAGAGCACCGAGCGTTGCAAAGTATTCTCGTAAGCGTAATTGCGTTTTCAATTCATAGACAGCTCGAAGATCGCTCCATCAAAAAGCTGGTAGTCATCGATGAAGCCTGGGAGTTCTTCAACGATGAACAATCCGCAGAACTGATCGCACGTCTCTATAGGCAAGCGCGAAAACATAACGGCGCGATCTTAACTATTTCCCAGTCGCCGGTCGAGTTTCTAAACTCCCTTTGCTCTCCCGCGATCCTTGCCACGAGCCACTGGGTGATGGCGCTCAAGATGGCAAGCGGCCACGAGATGCTTGAAAAATTCGGTTTCACGGATCAAGCGATCGAAAGATCGAAGAAAATGCAGATGAGCCCTCGCAGTTTCAGCGAAGTGATGGTCCGCTTCGGAGACAACCCCGCCCGGATTGCCCGCATCAGCCCCAACTCTCTCGAATATTGGATCGCAACTACTAACGCTGAGGAGTGGATGGAGGAAGAGCGGTTGAGACAGGAGAAGGGATTGAGCGTTGAAAATTCCGTCAGAGAAATGGCCGAGAAGAAACCAGTAATCGATTGGTAAAAGGAGGATTTTCAATGTCATCAAAAAATATCAGAAAACGCGCGGCCGCCCTGGCTGTCATTTTAATGCTCGTCACTCCCGCTTTTGCTTTCATCGGCAGCGGAGTGACCTTCGATCCGATCGCTAAAGCTCAGAGAGCGATCATGATGATCGAGCAAAAAATCCAGACTCTCCAGGCCATACAGATGCTCAGACAAATGATCGCTAACGTTAAAGCCGCAAACATGATCTACGAGATGGGGAAGAAAGGCTGGGAGGAGCTGCAGGACAAGGATACATGGCAGGCGCTCGGACAGTTCGGGAAGAAAAGAATGGAGGCAATTTTCGATCCTGATCCTTACGAAGCGCCCTTGTGGAAAATGTTTAAATCCGCCGACCGGGTTTTAGATAACTACACGGATTCCATCACCGAATTGGGCTGGTTGATTGATAACGATTATGTCCAAGCGGCGGATAGTTGGTTCGCTAATACGGCAACGGCAGGCGGCATCATCAATCCGGTCAATTGGCAGGACGCGGGTGCACAGGCGCAGGTGAGCCAATGGGAAGCAAGATATTTCCAGGATGTCAGCAAGCAAGCCCAGAAAACATACGTACAGAAGGCGACGAAAACAGCAGAGAGCCTTCGAAAGGAAAAAGAGAATCTGGGAGAGGAGCAGGATAAAATAAAAAAGGAAGAGGATGAGGTCAACCAGGCCTTCTCGAAAATATACGACAGCAAAATGTCAGCCAGTTTCTCCTTGCAATCCCTTTCTGGCGCGGGAGAAAGCCAAGCCGCTTTCAACCGCGTAACCCTTACGGATATGCAGCTCAAGGACATTGAGCGGAGGAGAGGCGAGATCGATAAGAGAAGGCAGGCCTTCGAAGAACAACTTAAAGATCTCCTCTCGCGGATGGAAACAGCTCAATCCAATTTGCAGGAGGTCCGGCAATCGTTCTCTATCGCGCGATTCTTGAAGATGGCTTGGGTAAAGTTGTCCATCTCTTCGCTATCCAGCGTCTCAAACGTGGTGGAGCAAGTGGAAGTAGGTTGTCTGAAGCTTCTTGCCATTACCTTTGCTCTTGCGCTCCTTTGGTACGGAATCCATGCTTACCGCGGCGCGGAAGCGGAAATCCCGCACGACGTCGTGCTCGGGCTCATCGGAGCGTTCCTGTTCCTATCGCCGATCAGTCCGCTCGCTTTCCACAAGCTGACCAAGGAGATAGCGATCGTGGTGGACGGTTTGACCGCAACGTTTTCGCAAAGTGTCGGTGATCCCATTGCCAATGTCACGGCCATGATCTCTCTTTCGAACGATGCGATCTTGGAAAAGAAATCGAAAGAGGGCACGGATTTTTCCACAACCCTGGGCGGAGTAAAGATGGCTTTCGACCGGGACGTCCTTGCAAGCACGCTGCGGGAATCCATCTTCAGCGCAGTTGCCTATCTGCTTTCCTTTGCAGGGGCAGCTGCGGTTCTGATCTCTTTGATGATGAGAAACTTGGTCTTCTGGGTTTTAATGGCATTGGGCCCTTTGTTCATCGTAATGGCGCCTTTGCCTTATGCGCGCAAAAATCTCCTCCCGCGATGGGGCTCGGTGATTTACGGAACTATTCTCTGGGGACCCGTCATCTACATTTTGTTGACCGTTGCCAACTTCATGTTCATCCAGTTTATCGGGATAGATACTTCTATGAAGAACGCAATGTTTTACGCCTTTTTCGGCCTGGTTTTGATCGTTGCGATGATCCTCTCTCCCGTTCTGGTCTTTCAATTGGCTCAGGGAAGCTTTGGGGCCGTAACGGGAGCATTAGCGGCGGCGGCTGTCTCGGCCGGCACGGCTGGAAGCACTGCAACGATGGCTGGGAGCGGCTTAGCCATGAGGTCCGCAGGCGGCACGATGACGACGGTTGGGGGTTTAGTCAATTCTTGGGGAGGCAAGCTGGCTGGAGGTATGGGTAATCAACCTGGATTCCGCCCTCCGCAGACGTTTGCTTCCGGCCTGAGCCGCGGCATGGGCCGCGTTGGGGGCTACATGCAAAAGTTTGGGACAGGAGTATCGACTGCAGGCAAGGGCTTAAGCCGAGCCGGATCCTATGTATCCAACGCGGGATCAAGCGTTCGAAGCCGAAGATCCCTAAGAAAAGAATCTGAAGGAGCTCCGAATTGAATGCAGAAGGACCTAAAGAGACCATCATCTCCGTTGCGCTCGAAAACAGAATCCTGCGCTGGATGACTCTTATTCTAACGCTGGGAATGACGAGCTCTGGAATTCTTTCGTATCAGCTTTCGAAGAAGCCTGCAAAGGTATGGCTCGTCATGGAAGACGGCAGAATCGCAAACGATGAGGGCCAATTATTCGAATGGAACGTTCATGAAGCAGCGCAGCGGGCAGTGGAAGCTTTCTACGTTCCAGGTCCGGACCGGGAGAAGATTTTAGGCAAGTATTTTACCGAATTTCTAGCGGAAGCCGGGCGCAAGCACATCCCGGCAGATAAATTTGTGTTGCTCCGGATAAACAAGGTTGAGCGGAAGGACAATGAAATCCACGTCGATGGAATTTTACTGCGCGAAAAAGAGAACGATTTACCTTTGCGGCTGATTCTGATCCGGTCCGAAAGATCAGAGGAGAATCCGTTTGGGCTGATTGTCAGTTCCTCGACCAAAGCAGGAGGATGAATTCATTATGGCTTCAGAGAAACCATTGCCCCTGGTTAAAGATCAACCAGAAGACGGCTTCAAAAGAAAAGCCACATGGGTCCCTCTCGACCGTCCACAAAACGAGCAAACGTTCAACTCGGGATGGATATGGCATCTTCTTTCATTGCTTGCTCTGGCCACATTCGTGAGCGTGATCTATCTCACCAGCTCCTTAAAAAATCATCCTAACCCGATGTCTCTTCTTAAGTGGAAAATTCCAGAACGGCACACACTGGTGAAACCGCTGACTGAATCAGAGAAAAAGGAAGAGCCTCAATCAAAGGGCATCCTCCCAACTCTAACTAAAATTTTTAAAAAGCTGAAACCGGGCGATGATCATGCTACCCAGCGATCGCAGGATATGGGTACGCCGCCGGTTTTAAGCGCACAACCAGCTCAACCTGTCTCGGTCACGCTCGAACCCATCTTAACACAGACCAATAAAGTTGAACAGTCTGAACACAAAAGTCAGCCTGAGAACATTTTGGAGAAAATCAGAAAAGATCCCCGAAGAATTTACCTCGATAAAAAGTTTGTTTTCGGCGATCTTTCGTACGAGATCAGAAATGTGAGCGAGCACGGGATAGAGCTGTATGTGTCGAACGAGGAAGACGCTCAAAAAACCTACTACTTTCCAAAGGTAATCGTGGGTGATTCCATATCGCA
>JANLTE010000039.1:0-3220 GCA_031362785.1 Elusimicrobiota bacterium | reverse complement strand
AGTTTTACAGAATGTGTTGATGTAGACCCTGTTTAACTCGTTGACGAGCGGTCACTCGTCTTCGTCAAATTATCCCTTTACCACTATCGAGCCTAACGTGGGCATCGTGAACGTCCCCGACGCGCGACTCAGCCGTCTGGCAGAGCTTTTCCATCCCGATAAAACCACTCCCGCCTACATGAAGTTCGTCGATATTGCGGGACTCGTGAAGGGGGCGAGCACCGGCGAAGGTCTTGGCAACCAGTTTCTGGCCAACATCCGCGATGTGGACGCCATTTTGCAGGTGGTTCGGCTCTTCGAAGATCCCGACGTGGTGCACACGATGGGCACCGTGGATCCGGTTCGGGACATTGAGGTAATCGAAACTGAGCTCATGCTCGCAGATCTCCAATCGGTGGAAAAACAGGCGGACCGGCTGGCGGGAATGGCGCGATCGGGCGACAAAGATTCAAAAGTGAAGCTCGAATTGATCGAGAAAATTAGAAAAACGCTGAACGACGGGAAACCCGCCCGGCAGTCGGGGCTCAGTTTTGAAGATATGAAAAACTTCGGGCTGCTGACGTCGAAACCCATTCTTTATTTGGGCAATGAAGACGAAGATCCCGCCAAAAGCGCCAAACATTCCGAAGCGCTCAAGAAATTTGCCGAAAGCCGGAACGCGAACTGGCTCACCATTTCCGGCAAGATCGAATCTGAAATCGCCCAGCTATCAACCGATGAAGAAAAAAAAACCTTTCGAGAGGAATTGGGGCTGAAGGAAACGGGGCTCGAGCGGCTAATCCGGGAATCTTATAAGCTACTGGGCTTGGCCACCTATTTTACCGCGGGGCCAACTGAAGTGCGCGGCTGGACGATTCAAAAAGGAGATTCCGCGGTTCAGGCCGCTGGAAAAATCCATTCCGATATCGCCAAAGGATTCATCCGCGCCGACGTCTACAAATTTTTTGACATCGACAAGTACGAAACCGAAAAAGCCCTTCAAGAAAAAGGCCTCAAGCGCTCCGAAGGAAAAGAATACATCGTTCAAGACGGCGACGTCTGTTATTTCCATTTTAAAGCGTAGTTGCATCTGGGAGCCGTCGGATTTTTAGTGACCCTGGCGGGGATAGTTTTGGCCGCCATGGGGATCTTTTTATGACCGGACCATATTGATTCGGTCTCCAACAATTTGCTATAGTATACGCCTCACGCCGGAAGTCAAGGTAATACCTAACATAAAGGAATAATAGAGTGAATATTTACGAAAGCATTTTTATTTGCCCCGGAGACATTTCACAGGAGAAAGTGGAGTCCACCCTCGAAAAAGTGAAGGGAGTGATTACTAAATCCGAAGGTAACATTACTTCGGCGGAGCTTTGGGGAAGGCGGAGATTGTCGTATCCCATTAAAAGGCATCGCGATGGTTTTTATGTGTACCTCGTTTTTAACGCGCCGCCGCAAAGCATGTCTTCGCTCAACCATTATTATCGCGTGACCGACACGGTTTTGCGAGGGTTGACTATTAAGGTTGATCCCAAGAATGTTGACAAGATCAAGCCCACGGTGCGACTGGCTCCTGCAGATGGCTCAACGGCGCCTGCGGCTCCCGGTTCCGAAACTTTGGCCCCCGTTACAGCTGCTTCCAACTCCACCCCCGTAACTTCGCCGGCAACTACCGAAGGAAAGTAAGATGAGCACGCTCCGTCTTCATCAACTCAATGATGTGAGATTGGTGGGTCGTTTAACGCGCGATCCTGAACTCCGGTTTACCGCGAAGGGGCAAGCAGTGTGCCGCATCGATTTAGCCGTCAACCGCCGTTACAAGGACGCGACTGGGGAATGGAAGGACGAAGCCTCTTTTGTTCCCGTGGTGGTCTGGCGCGAAGCTGCCCAGCGCTGCAGCGACCGGCTCAAGAAGGGAAGCCCGGTGTATGTTGAAGGTCGTTTGCGCTCTCGCAGTTGGGAAACCAAGGACGGACAGAAGCGAACCTCGCTTGAAGTCGATTCCCGCAGCATTCAGTTTCTGGCTAAGATGGAAACCGAGTCCGATGGCGGAGATGAACCTGAGGCAAAAGCCAGTGAAGTGCCCGTTGCCTCCGATGTCGGCGCGCCTAACGAAGAAGAGATTCCGTTTTAATCAGCCGATTTATTAAGGAGAAAAGTTTATGACCATGTCACCGCCTCAAACTTCCAGACCCGCAAGTTCCGGCCCCAGGCCCGGAGGCTCCAGCGGCGGTGCCGGCCGTTTCCGTAAACCTTTCGTCCGCCGCAAAGTCTGCCGTTTCTGCGTCGACAAGGTGGATTACATCGATTTTAAGAACGTAAACATTTTGAGGAGCTTTATTTCCGACCGAGGTAAGATGCTTTCTTCCCGTTCCACTGGGGTTTGCGCCTCGCATCAGCGCCATTTGGCCAACGCTATTCGCATCGCCCGCAACATCGCGATGCTCCCTTTTTCTTTCATTTAGGCTCATGAAAGTACTACTCTGCGAAGACGTTCAGAAGTGCGGGTTGGCCGGCGAAGTAAAAGACGTTTCGGACGGTTTCGCACGGAACTTCCTCCTTCCTAAAAAACTTGCCATGGCCGCGACCGACGCCTCTTTGCGCCGGTGGGAGTCCGAGAAGAAAGTCCGGCTCCTTAAGATTGAAAAGAACTTGGAGGCGGCCCGCAAGGTTGCCGAGCAGCTCGAAGCGCTCGAGATTCAGATTCCGGCTAAGGCCGGCAAGGAAGGACATCTGTTCGGATCGATCAATAATCACAATGTGGCTGACGCTCTGGTCGCCAAAGGTTTTGCGATCGACAGGAAAAACATTTCCGTCGAATCTCCCATCAAGTCGCTCGGGGAGTTCACGGTTCTGGTCAAGCTCCACGCGCAAGTTAACGCCAATTTGAAAGTGCGCGTCGTCGCCGCAGCGCAATAGAAGTTTTCCTTCCTCTCTAGCAGCGTATAAGCATTTAATTTCAGCGGGGCGGGATGGTTATGGAACCCTCAACCATTGACGTAAAAATCAAATCACAGCTCCTGCGTCCCACGGGCAGTTCCTCCACGACAGACCTTAAAGTTCCCCCTTATTCCATCGACGCCGAAATGGCGGTCCTGGGCTGCATGCTCATCGAAAAAGAAGCTTTGGACCAGGCGCTTGAAATGCTCCACTCCGAAAGTTTCTATGACGACCGGCACGTCAAACTGTTCACGGTTATTAAAGACATGTCGACCCGCAATTCCGTGATCGACATCGT
>JANLTE010000338.1:0-13626 GCA_031362785.1 Elusimicrobiota bacterium | reverse complement strand
GAGTTGATATTGCCCCAGAAAGTGGAGTTTGAAAAAGAAAAAGTAACAGATCGCTACGGGAAATTCGTGGCGGAACCGTTCGAGAGGGGCTATGGCCATACGATCGGCAACTCATTGCGGCGGATTTTGCTTTCCTCCCTGGAAGGCGCTGCGGTTTCCGCGGTTCGAATCCCGGGCGCGCCCCACGAGTATTCAACAGTTCGCGGCGTCAAGGAAGACGTGATGGAGATCATCCTCAACTTGAAACAGCTACGGTTCAAGATGTATAACCCGGGGCCTGAAATTTTAAAGCTTGAGGTTTCAAAGAAAGGCGAAGTGACCGCCGACGCGTTTGAGGGCTCCTCGGGCATCGAAGTCATCAATAAGGATTTAGTGGTCGCTCATTTAGATCCGGGCGGCAAGCTTTCAATGGAAATTGAAGTTTCTTTGGGCCGCGGATATGTTCCCGCTGAGCGGAACAAGCGCCAGGACCGCGCGGTAGATTTCATCGCGATCGACGCGATGTTTTCGCCCGTCACGAAAGTTTATTATGAAGTTGAAAACGCCCGCGTAGGTCAGGTTACGGATTATGACCGGCTGATTTTGGAAATCTGGACGGACGGTTCCATCGCCCCTCTGGACGCGATGGCCTACTCCGCGAAAATTTTGAAAGACAGCATCGCGCCGTTTATTCCCGTCGATGAAGAGCAGGCGGCTCCGCCCCTCGTGTTTTCTCCGGCTAGCTCCGAGAAAGAAGTTTCCAACGAACAGCTCAACAAGCCCGTCGCCGACATGAATCTATCGGTGCGCGCAACAAATTGCCTCAAGAATGCTAAAATCAACACCATCGGAGAGCTCGTGCGCAAGACCGAAGAGGAACTTTTGGCGTACAAGAATTTTGGAAAAATTTCGTTGACGGAAATTAAAGAAAAACTCAAGGAGATGGAACTCTCTTTGGGCATGCAGGTTTAAGGACGGCCAGAGCGATGCGATATCAGCCGTCCTTGAGCTCTGCGAAAGGAGTCCGATGAAAACGTTCGCAGGTAGAAAATTGGGCCGCAAACCTGGCCATCGACGCGCCCTGATGCGCAACATGGCGACGAGCCTCTTTCAGTACGAAAAAATTCAGACCACTTTTCCCAAGGCGAAAGAAGTGGTTCGCATGGTGGAGCGGGTGATCACTCTCGCAAAGAAGGAAGGGGTGAACGCGCACCGAGACGTGGCGCGCTACATCCAGCAAAAGGAGATCCAGAAAAAGATTTTTGACGTTCTGGTTCCTCGATATCAGAGCAAGCAGGGGGGATACACTCAAGTTATCCGAAGCGGATGGAGAGGCGGAGACGCCGCTCCCACCGCGGTTGTCCGGCTGCTCCCGTAATGTCGGTGCCGGACTATTCCTTTGCGACGCGCAAAGTTTTAGTCCCTCGTTCCAGTAGTTCCAGTTCAAAGCTTTTACTGACCCGCCGAGAAGTTCAAGCTTTTAACTTAGGGCTTCTATCTTCTCAAAATGTTTAATTCACTTTTCGCATTATTTTCCAACGACATGGGGATTGATCTCGGTACGGCCAACACGCTCGTTTACGTGAAGGGCCAGGGGATTGTGTTGCGCGAGCCTTCCGTCGTTGCCATCGAAAAAGAAACCCGGAACGTTATTGCGATCGGCGTCGATGCCAAACGCATGCTAGGGAAGACGCCCGCCAACATCATCGCTGTCAGACCCCTCCGAAACGGCGTTATCGCAGATTTCGAAGTAACGCAGCAGATGATCCGCTATTTCATTAAGAAAGTCCATAACCGTCGGAGCCTGCTCCATCCTCGGATCGTGATAGGCATTCCTTCGGGAATTACGGAAGTCGAACGCCGCGCAGTGCGCGAGTCGGCCGAGCAAGCCGGAGCGCGTGAAGTTTATCTAATCGAAGAGCCCATGGCGGCAGCCATCGGCGCCAACCTTCCCATCAGCGAACCCTTCGGCAACATGATCGTCGACATCGGCGGTGGTACCACGGAGGTAGCCGTTATTTCGCTCAGCGGCATGGTGGTTTCAAAGTCTTTGGACGTCGCTGGAGACGAGATGGACGAGTCCATCGTCCAGTATTTTCGGCGAAAATATAATTTACTGATCGGCGACACGACGGCCGAAGACGTAAAAATAAAAATCGGATCTGTATTTCCCACTTTTGAAGAGCAGTCCATGGAAGTCAAGGGACGCGATCAGGTAACGGGCCTGCCGAAAACAATTACGATCACCTCTGAAGAAGTCCGACAGTCATTGGCGGAGCCAGTGAAGTTGATCGTGGACGTCATTAAAGAAACTTTGGAAGAAACACCCGCGGAATTATCTGCGGATTTGGTTGATCGCGGCATCGTCCTTGCGGGCGGCGGCGCCTTATTAAGAGGGTTGCCGGAGCTTTTGAGCCAGGAAACTGAACTTCCCGTCAATTTAGCGCCTGAACCCTTAACTTGCGTGGCTTTAGGCGCCGGTAAATATCTCGAAGAAATCGATAATTTGAAGGTTCGGGCCCGTTCCCGAATTTTTTCTCGATAGTTTCAACTAATTTTTGGCGCGCGCTCCTTCTCCCTTGAGCGTAGAGGCATTTGATGAATTGGGAACTTTTTCGACCTTCTCGCACCACAGCGGTTTGCCTGTTTCTCCTAACCCTATCTTTCCTGCTAATGGCATTTCGGCTTACGCACACCGTCCAGGCGTTGCGCTCGCTCCTGTTCTATTGGATATCTCCCAGCTATGAAAGCGTTTCAAGCGCGCTGAACGCTTCCGCCGGAATGAGCCACCGCATCGGCGAGCTGGTTCGCACCCACAAAGAAAACGAGATTTTAGAGGGAAAGATGAAGCAGGTTTCCCTGATGGAATCGATTTTTTTAGAGACTAAATCGCAGAATCGCCGCCTGAAAAACATGCTCGATTTTCGAGGGAACGTCCCCTATGAGACGATCCCCGCGCTCATCGTCGGACGCGACGCGCAAAACTGGACGGCAGCGGTGTGGATCGATCGAGGAACCAAAGACGGCGTTGAGCCGGACAGCCCCGTGATCGCGCTTCAGGGCGACCCCATGAACGCCGCGGACGTTACATCGGGGGTTATTGGCAGAGTCCTTGAGTGCGGAGCGAACTCCAGCAAAGTCTTATTAATTTCCGATCCGCTTTCTTCCATCGCTGTCGGCCTTCCGCGCAACCAGGAACAGGGATTGGTTCAAGGACAGGGTTCTTTTGAAGTTGTCCTGGAATATCTGAATCAGACCGCGCAATTTGAACCTGGAGACATCGTGATGACCAGCGGGTTGGGCGGAGTCTTTCCTGCGGGTCTGCCCGTCGGAAAATTGAAGTCTATTATCCAGACTCGGTCTGGGTTTGCCCGCGCAGAAGTGGTCCCGGCAGTGTCTCTCAGCCGGTTGCGCGAGGTGATCGTGCTCCGAAAGGCGCTTCCTCTCCGAAAGCCAACCGAAGTAAATCCTCTGTTTAAGGCATGAGCCGGATATTCTTCTGGCTCCTAACGGTATTTTTTATTTTCATCGGGCAGATGCTCAGCACCGATTTTTTATCGATATACGGCGTATTCCCAAACGTCCTTTTGCTGGCCACTGTCTTTTTTTCGCTTCAGCTGGGTTCGATGCGGGGGCAGTGGGTGGGCTTTATTTTAGGCCTGCTGGCCGACGTCGCGAGCATTTCGATTTTGGGATCGCAGACATTTATGTACACATTGATCGGAAATTTGGTGGGAAGACTGCACGGCCAAATTGATGAAGAAAAACCGATCGCGCAGATGACGCTGGTTTTTGCGGCGTCTTCCCTTTACTTCGTTGGCCTTTTGGCGTTTGAAAGCTTTTTTACGGGATCTGTGGTTCGGTTTGGGTCCAGGGCGACGTTTTTCCAACCACTCTACACGACCTTCATGGGGCCGATCGTTTTTTGGATTTTATCGCGCTGGTGTTTGATCCAGCGCAATATCAGCTTGCGGCAGGAACTATTTTAGTACCGATCCTGCCTGTGGGAGGGTGGAGTGGTTAGCTCGACCGAGTTTGAAAAGCGACTCAGTTTCGTTTTAATCGTCATATCGTTTTTCTTCGGATTTCTTTTCATCCGGCTTTTTTATTTGCAAGTGGTTCAGGGCGCCAACATGCGCACCATCGCGGAAGCGAACCGCACGAGTTTACTGTTCGAACGCGCACCCCGGGGACTCATTTTAGACCGTTCGGGCCAGGTTTTAGCCAGTAATCGACAAACCTTCCTCATCTTGTTTACTCCCCTTGAATTAAATAAGGACATCCTCGCCAAAGTCATACGGAGGCTCGCCAACATTTTAAACGTGAAGGAAGAAGATCTGGAGCGGAAGCTTGCTCCCGCGATCAAACATTCATCCATGGTTCGCCTGCTTGATCGCGCATCGCGCGCCACCGCGTTCGCGCTGGAAGAGCAAAAGCCCAATTTGCCGGGCGTCTCGGTCGTTACCGAAATGCAGCGCAGCTATCCGAATGGAGCTCTTGCGGCTCATCTGCTCGGTTATTTGAGTCAGGTAAACGCGGGGGAGCTGCAGGAACTCCGTCAGGAGGGATATCAGGCGGATTGGCTAATAGGAAAAATGGGCTTAGAAAAAATTTACGACCGGATACTTCGCGGCGAATACGGCGGCATGAGGATCGAGGTTGACGCGAGCGGACGATCAGTGAAGATTCTCGATCGCAAAAAAGCGGTGTCGGGCTATCAAATTAAAACAACCCTGGACCTGAAAATTCAAAAGGCCGCCGAAGATGCGTTGGCTGAAACGAAGAAACCCGGCGCCGTCGTGGCGATGGACCCAAAAACCGGCGAAGTCCTGGCATTTGTTTCCGCCCCCTCGTTTGATCCGAACGTGTTTTTGTACACGCGGGGAGAGCTCGCCGATCAGGAGGGGCCCGGATCGCTCGTGACTCGGGAAGATTTGCCGCTCTTCAATCGCGCGACGCAGGGAATGTTTCCTCCCGGATCGATTTTTAAGATTATTGTTGCGGCCGCAGCGATCGAGTCCAAGAAAGTTTCGCCTGCGGATACTTATTTTTGCCCGGGATATTTTGCGTTGGGGGGGCCAGGCGGAAAAAAAATTTCCTGCTGGAAAAAGACGGGCCACGGAACCGTCAATTTTTCCGAAGCGATTTTAAACTCCTGCAACGTTTATTTCTGTCATGTGGGTTTGAAGCTGGGACCCGATTTAATTGAGAGACTCTCAAAAAAATTCGGTCTCGGCGCGCCAACGGGCTTGGGCTTAGCGGGAGAAAAATCGGGCTACATTCCGGGGCGCGGCATGTTTAAAAAGGGCAACCGCCATTGGTACGACGGAGACACCGCGAACATGTCCATCGGGCAGGGGACGGTTTTGTTTACGCCCATTCAAGCCGCGCTCATGATTTCGGTTATGGCCAGCCACGGAAAAATTTATCAGCCACAGATCATCAAGGAAATTCGCACGCCCGAAGGCGAATTGTACGAGGAGTTCAACCCGAAACTTGTCGGAGAAGTTGATTTGGCGGATTCGACCTGGAGTTTTTTGGATCAGGCGTTGGCCCGAGTTGTGGGCGAGGGGACCGCGCAAGGGGCGAAAATTCCCGGCATTACGGTCGGCGCGAAAACGGGTACCGCCCAAAATCCTCAGGGCAAAGACCATGCCTGGTTTGTCGCTTACGCGCCCGTGGAAGATCCGAAAATCGCGGTGGCGGTATTTGTTGAGCATGGAATTAAAGGGGGAGTGGCCGGCGCGCCGATCGCCAAGCGCATCATTGAAGCCGCGCTTTTAAATCAGGTCGAATCGCCCGCATCGTCTAAGAAGATTTTTGTTTCGGAGGGAGAGCCCATCGGGGACTAGCATGGCCAACGATCCATTATTTTCTCTGGTTTATTCTTTGTCGGGGCAGAAAGAGCTGACGCCCCTCAGACGATTTTTACGCCATTTTGACTGGGTGTTGTTTCTAGACGTCATGTTTTTATGCCTGGTCGGACTTTTGATGGTTTACTCGGCCAGTTTGCGTTTCTCCCACTCAGGCGCCTTTATCGGAAAGCAACTTGCGGCTTTCGCGGGCGGGATGGTGGCGCTATTTATATTCGCGACGCTCAACTATCAGATTTTTTCTCAGCATTTGAAGATGGTTCTTGGAATTTCATTATCGCTATTGCTGATGGTTCTCCTGTTGGGGAACCAATATCGCGGCACGAAAGCGTGGTTTTCAATCGGGCCTTTTTCATTTCAGCCGGCCGAGTTGTCGAAACTGCTGGCGGTTCTGGTTCTGGCCGGATGGTGCGACAGGCACTCGAGGGAACTGGGCAACTTGAAAACCCTTTTGACGCCCTTTTTGATCGTCCTGGGGCACATTGGGCTGATCATGCTCCAGCCTGATTTTGGTTCGACGCTGGTATATTTTCCGATTCTGCTCGCTATTTTATTCACAGCGGGAGCCAACGTCTTCCACCTCATGATCATTCTACTTTATGGTTTGATCGCGGGGTCCGTTTTATTGCTGCACACATACCTATCGTTGTCTCCGGCATTTTTGGAGGCGCATCCGTTTTGGGAATACATTTATAGCGGCATGCGACTTGGCAAGGAGTTTTTAATTATTCAGTTGATATTCGCCGCGGTCTTTGCTTTTGCCTACTGGTTTCTGCGTGAAATGCGTTTTCGCATCTATTGGATTTTTTTCCTAAGCACCTATGACCATATTTTCATCGGATGGTTTTCGAGCTCGATATATGCCAATTCCATTAAGAATTATCAGCGCAAAAGGTTGATCGCCTTTTTTAACCCTTCCATCGATCCAATGGGGTCGGGATACCATGTGATCCAATCGATGGTCACGTTGGGATCCGGGAAGATTTTCGGCAAAGGGCTCTTTTCGAGCACTCAGGGGAGGCTTGGTTTTTTGCCCGAGCAGCACACTGACTTTATCTTCTCAATTTTAGGCGAAGAGCTCGGGTTTGTGGCCAGCGGGACGGTGATCATCCTATATCTCATTCTCATCTGGCGGGCCTTCGCCATCGCCGGAAACGCTCGCGACCGGTTCGGCTCGCTCATCGCCGTGGGCATTGGAACCATGTTTGCGTTTTATGCTATTCTAAACATTGCGATGGTCATGGGAATGGCCCCTGTTGCGGGACTTCCTTTGCCGTTTCTTTCTTATGGCGGTTCGGCGATGTTTTCATCGCTTATGGCCGTCGGTGTTTTGTTGTCTGTCAGCGCGAGGCGCTATACTTATTAATGAATAAATTACAGTTCCCCATTGAAGTAGGTTCAGTCCCGGCTTTGGACGCCAAAGGCGGGACTCCCGATATTTTGGGCTGCGCGACCCCGGATTATGAATCGTTGCTTCCGTTTGTGAACCGCCCCAGCCGCTACATCGGGGGAGAGTGGAACAGCGTTACCAAGCCCGAATCGTTCCGCAAAAATGCGGTCAGCGTGTGTTTCTGCTTTCCCGATCTTTACGAAACGGGATTTGCGAACATGGGCGTAGAGATCCTCTATCGCGTGGTGAACGGTCGCCAGGACGCTTATGCCGAGCGCCTGTATTCCGTGGACGAGGATATGGCTCGTTCGTTGCGCAAGAACCGGCTGCCGATTTTTTCGCTCGAAACCCGCGCGCCGCTCGCTTCTTTCGATATCGTGGGGTTCAGCCTTCCTTATGAACTGTGCTTCAACAACATCCTTGAAATTTTAGATTTATCCGGAATTCCCCTGCGCGCGACGGAGCGGTTGGAAACTTTTCCGATCGTGGTAGGCGGCGGTCCCTGCTCGGTGAACCCTGAACCTCTGGCCGATTTTTTTGACGCGATCGTTATTGGCGACGGCGAGGAAATTATCGGCGAGATGATCGAAGTGGTCGAAAAGTTTAAGAAGTCAGGGGGCGTCAAGCGCGACTGTTTGATAGAGTTGGCGAAGATCCGCGGTCTTTACGTTCCGTCGCTATACACCGTGGAATATAACGTTGATGGGACCCTGGCGCGCGTATTTCCCAACGAGCCGGGAGTTCCCGAAAAAGTTCCCTACCGCCAGACTTCAATTTCTACTTTTCAAAACGGCGAGTTTTCTTTTCCCATCAGCCCCGTGGTGCCCTTCGTTCAGACGGTGCACGACCGGTTGAACGTCGAGATCCAGCGCGGCTGTCCGTGGCGCTGCCGGTTTTGCCAGGCGGGATTCACTTATCATACTTATCGCGAACGGACCAAGGAAGAGCTCGTTCAAATTATCGAGCAGGGTTTGAAGAACACAGGTTACGATGCCGTGACGCTGGCCGGGCTCTCCGCCGCGGATCACCGGGAAATCGTGCCTCTGCTCCAAACGCTGTCGGAAAAGTTTACGCCGAAAAGAATCGCGGTGGGCCTGCCTTCCACTCGAGCGGACCGCTTCACTTTGGCCTGCGCCGAAATATTGCAAACAGTGCGGCGTCAGTCGTTGACGTTCGCGCCGGAGGCGGGGACGGAGCGTCTCCGCCGAGTTATCCGGAAAGAATTGCAGGAGTCTGAAATTCGAGCGACGTTGCAAACCGCGCACCAGCACGGATGGAAAAACGTGAAACTTTACTTCATGTACGGTTTGCCGACGGAAACGCAAGATGATTTGAAGGGGATTGCCGACGTCATTAACCATTCGCGAAGAGAAAATCGGGGGCTTGCTTTGACCTGTACGCTTTCGCCGTTCGTGCCGAAACCCCACACGCCGTTTCAGTGGCACAAGCAGGAAAGACTCGACGCGTTGAGGGAGAAACTTTCATTCCTCAAAAAGAACCTTTCGGCCACCATTCGGGCCCATGGTCTCGAGCAGATTGTGGTGGAGGGAGTTTTATCGCGCGGAGACAGGCGGTGCTCGCAGCTGCTTGAAAAAACCTGGCGGATGGGCGCAAAATTTGACGAGTGGAGCGAGCGATTTAATTTTTCCATCTGGCAGAAGGTTTTTGAAGAGTCGGGTCTCACCCCGGAGTTTTTCTGCTATCGAGAGCGGACGGAAAATGAAGTGCTTCCCTGGGACCACATTGAGGGCGGACCCGATAAGCGGGCGCTTTGGAACGATTATCAAACCTCCGCCAGACAGGCGGGAGAACCCATGCCCGAACCGCATTTAAAAATTCGCCCGGAAGTGCCGCTTCTCAGTCCAGAATCTTTAAAGAAAGCGCAATCGTTTCACGAAGAAACGGTTCAGAAGCTGCGGTTTAGACTATCGCGGAAGGGGCTGGTGCGGTTTACTTCTCATTTAGAGCAGATCGAGATGGTTCGCCGGACGCTTCGCCGAGCGGGTCTTCCCCTCACCTATACGGCCGGTTTTCATCCACAGTTGAAATGCGCTTTTGGGCCGGCGATATCGGTCGGATACGAGTCGGATTGCGAGTATTTCGATTTAGACTTATCGAAACGCTTAGACATCGAAGAGGTGAGGAAGGATGTTGAGGCAAACTTGCCGCAAGGGTTTGGTTTGGCAAATGTGGCCCGCATTCCCATTTTCTTCCCGTCGCTTGAAGCGCTTTTAAATCGAGTGGACTATACTGTGTCAGTGCCTTACAATATTTTGAACGATCATTCGGCCAATGCTCTCGTTCAGTCAGTGAACGCGTTTTTGTCTCAACCCGATTTGTCATACGAGAAAATAAAAAAAACGAAGAAGGGCGAGCGCCTGGAAACTATCCCGTTGAAACCGTTGATCATGAAAATGGAATGGGACAGCGGCTCGCTGGATTCACAGGGACCCGCGGTACTGGAGCTATGTCTCCGGTTTGGGCCCGGAAAGAACGTGAAGCCGGAAAAAATCGCAGCAAAGTATTTAAACCTGACGGAAGACAAAAGCCGTCTGCTTTTAGTGAATCGCAAGGCCTTTTTTATGGAAAGGCCGGATGGAACCTGGCTCGAACCATGATCCGGGAACCGAGAATTTAAGATGGGACAGAACTTGCCAATGACATATCGGCAGTCCTGCTCCTTTCGATTTGCAGTTAAAGGAGAATTTTATGAAGCAGGAGATTTTGGCCAATTGCACCGCAGACGAAACCCGGGTTGCGGTCATCGAAAATGAAAAACTCATTGAACTCGGGATTGAGCGAAAAGAATCCGAGAAGATCATCGGAAATATTTATAAGGGTAAAGTCGAAAACGTTTTGCCTGGAATTTCGAGCGCCTTCGTTAACGTTGGGCTAGAGAAGAACGCCTACCTTTACATTTCAGACGTCATCACCCAAGTCGTTCCCCAGCCTGGTAAGGAAACTCCGGAAGGTGAAGCGGTCGAGGAAAAAGTGGAAGTTCCCGAGGATCGCGAAGGGCGCCAACACCGCGGCCGCCGTGGTCATCACCATAACCAGCATTCCGTTAATAAGCATATTGAACAATGCCTGAAGAAAAACGAGATCATCATGGTTCAGGTGGCCAAAGAGGCGATCGGGACCAAAGGCGTTAAAGTGACGATGGACGTGTCTCTCCCCGGACGGTTCTTGGTGTATTTGCCCTTTCAAAACTCGGTCGGAATTTCAAAAAATATCGAAGAAGAGTCTGAGCGCAGGCGTCTGAAAGACCTGCTGGACAAAATGCGGCCCAAGATGGGCGGGTTCATCGTGCGGACTGAAGCCGAAGGGATCGATGAGGGCGAGATGAAGCGCGAGATCAAGTATCTGAACCGCTTGTGGGAAAATATCCAGCGGCGGTATCACAGCGCGCCGCCTTCCGTCCTCATACATCGAGATTTGGGCATCGTGTTTCAGACCGTGCGGGATATTTTATCGGATGACACGGTCGTTTTCATGATCGATTCTAAAAACGAGCACCACGACGCGCAGGATTTTGTGCAGATGCTCTCGCCTGAGCTGGCCGACAGGGTGAAGCTCTTCGAGGGGAAGACCCCGATTTTCGAGGCGTTCAGCGTGGACAAAGAGCTTGAAACGCTTCTGCAGTCGCGAATTTCGCTTCCCTCGGGCGGTACGATAATCATCCAGGAAGCCGAATCGCTCTGCGCGATCGATGTTAATACCGGGAAGTTTACGGGGCGCGAATCGCAGGAAGAGACCGTGACGCAGACTAACATTGAAGCAGCCGAGGAAGTGGCGCGGCAGCTTCGGCTGCGGAACATCGGCGGGATCATCGTCATCGATTTCATCGACATGCGGAAAGCGCGCAACCGGCAGAAAGTGGTGGAAGTGCTCCAGCGCGCGACTTCGCGCGATCGAGCGAAGATTAAGATTTTGCCGATCACGCGCCTGGGCTTGGTGGAAATGACGCGCGAGCGCAAGCGGGAATCCATGCTCGCAACGCTTTGCCAAACCTGCCCCGAGTGCCGCGGGATCGGGATGGTTCTCTCGCACGAATCGCTCTTCATCAAGATTAAGAAGGAAATTTTGAAGCTCACCAACGGGCGGCCCCAGGGTAAAATGCGGCTGGTCCTCCACCCGGACGTCGCGGAGTACTTTAAGGAACGCAAAGAAGATTTGATTAAGACGATCCGACGGGATTTCGAGATTCAGTTGGACGGCACTCTTCGCTACGACGACTATAAAATTATTATTGAGTGATCGTTTAAACGCTCGCTAGGCCATAAGACTTTAAGTTGAAGGAATATAGAAAATGATTCACAGCACAGCGGTTGTAAGCTCCAAGGCGAAAATTGCCGCCGGGGTCGAAATTGGACCTTTCGCGGTCATTGAAGACAATGTTTCCATCGGCAAAGGGACGAAGGTCGGTCCCCATGCCGTCATCACCGGCTTCACCGAGATCGGTGAAGACAACAAGATCGGCGTGGGCGCGGTGATCGGACTGGATCCTCAGGATTTGGCTTATAAAGGGCAGAAATCGTACGTTAAGATCGGGAACCGCAACAATATTCGCGAGTATGTTCAGGTTCACCGCGGGACGAAGGAAGAAAGCGTGACGAAAATTGGGGACGACAACTTCCTGATGGGCTTTTCGCACATCGCGCATAACTGTCAGCTGGGTAATTCCGTTATTATCGCCAACGGATCGCTGTTGGCGGGTTATGCTGAGATGGGAGATTTCGTCGTCCTTTCGGGGACCTGCATGGTCCATCAGTTTTGCCGAGTAGGAAAATACGCTATGATGCGCGGCGGCGCAGGAGTAACTCTTGATCTGCCGCCTTACTGCATCGCGGCAGGCGAGAATTCCGTGCGCGGAATCAACGTGATCGGCCTCGAGCGGCACGGGTTCAGCTCCGAACAAATCCGCGGGATCAAAAGGGCTTACAAAGAGTTGTTTTCACCGGACACGACGCTTGAGACCGCTCTGACTTCAATGCTCTCCCGAAACCCGCCCGAAGAAATCAAATATTTTCTTGAGTTTGTTAAAAACTCACCGAAGGGGATTGCCCGTCCCTAGGTATTTCTTCCAGCTTCTGTCTAAGCCCATGCGGGCGGCGCAAGTCGCGGCATCTTCTCTTGAGGATGCCTTTTTTATTTTTCGGCTGGGAAAATAAAATGGAAGCGCTTTCAGTAG
Organism: Elusimicrobiota bacterium; assembly: GCA_031362785.1. Lineage (GTDB taxonomy): Bacteria > Elusimicrobiota > Elusimicrobia > 2-02-FULL-39-32 > 2-02-FULL-39-32 > JANLTE01. The sequence continues at coordinate 1,193 of JANLTE010000338.1, read as the reverse complement.
TTCCTTTTCAAAATACCGATTTTTAAAAAGTCCGCCGTGACAGCCGAGAAGAATTGTGCCTTTGAGGTTTAATTTCCCCGCCGCATCCCAAACGAGTTTTGCGAGATAATCGGCAGCTTCCTGCGCGATAAAGAACGGATAAGTTTCACCTTTCTCCGCTTTCTCGATTACTGATCCCGCCAGTTGCGCAGTTTCCCGCACCGATTTTTTTCTGCCGGTCTTATTGCCGTTCATTCGAAGACTTTGAAGCCAGCGGCGCCCGATCCAATAGCCCGACCCTTCGTCACCTTTTTCGGGGCCCAACCCTCCTGAGCGCGCAATTTTATTCTTGTTCCGCCCATAGGCGATGGATCCCGTTCCGGCGATCAGAAGGACTCCGTTGCGCGCTTTGAAGTAGCGGTAGTGGGCCAGTTCCACGTCGGACATTACGAGCGTTGTTTGGGAAAATATTTCAAGTTTTTTTTTAAGCGAATATTTTTCAGCCTGCGTCCAAATACCTTTGGATCCAATAATAAGGATTGGAACTTGGCTGATCTTCCAGCGTTGAAAAATACTTTTAATGCGATGGGGGAGATCTGTTAAGGACGGAGAGGGAGCTTGGATAGCTTTTACCGTTTTACCGCGCCGGTCAACGGCGGCGATTCTAAGCCAAGTGCCTCCGCGGTCTATCCCGACGCTTTGGACTCGCGCCGCCGCATCCGCTTTCTGACGGCTCATTCTTTTTTTTTATTTGGAGATGCGTTCAATGATGGCCCGGATCTGGCACGCCCGCCAGCCTCCGCAGGTAAGCGCGGGAATGGACGGTTTGAGGAGTTCAATGTCGTATGGATCCCGCAAAAATCCAATGACGGCGGTTCGCGACGCATTTTGCACTTCGTTTAGGAGTTTCTTGTTGGAGGGGTGCAAGTGCGCATCGAAACAAAAATAAATCGTTACTTCGGATTTTTTCATCTGCGCGATCGCCGCCATAATCTCAGAATCGTTAGGCTCGATGCCGACCACTTGGACTGATGGCTTAACGCCGAACCGCCCGAATTCTTTTAAAACAAATTTTTTCTCCGCTATTACTTCCTTTTCAATCATAATTTTTTGGGCTAATGAGGAGAATTTCGGGAATATTACGAACACCTTTTTATTCTTGAGGTCTGGCAAAAGCGCATTATGGGATTCATTGAAGAACCGGACGCCCTGCT
>JANLTE010000325.1:0-6109 GCA_031362785.1 Elusimicrobiota bacterium | reverse complement strand
GTCGGCCAGCGCCACGCTGCAGAGCCGCGAAGCGAGGTTGATGTTGTCTCCGATCGCAGTGTAGTCCATCTGCTCTTCAGATCCGATGTTTCCCATCACGACGTCCCCGCTGTTGATCCCGATCCCGAGGTGCATTTGCTTCTTGTCCGTCCGAATGCGCGCCCAGTTCAGCATCTGGCAGTTGCGCTGAATTTCCACCGCAGCCCTCACCGCGTTCGATTCGCTCCCTTCGCCTTCGAATATCGCCATCACCTGGTCTCCGATGAACTTGTCGACCGCGCCGCCGTGCTGGTGAATGATTTTACTTTGCATGTTTAAATAGACGTTTAAAAGTTCAACGATGTCTTCCGGGATCATCTTCTCGGACATATTAGTGAACCTGCGCACGTCGGAAAAAAGCGCGGTGACGTAGGCGCGTTCCCCTCCAAGCTTTAAAACCGTGACGTTGCGGTTTTTTTTAATGGCCTTCAGCGTGGAGTAAGAAAGGTATTTTTCCATGTGAGTTTTTTCGCGCAGCGAAAGCACCATCTGGTTGAACGATTCGGTCAGTTTGCCGATTTCGTCTTGATAAAAGACTTTCATCTGTTTGCTCAAATCGCCTTTCGCGGAGGCCTGCATGGCGACGGCCAGGGTGTAAATCGGTTTGGTGAGCACTTTCGCCAACGCGACCGACACGATGAGCCCGACAACGATGAAAGAGAAGAAGATCCAGAGCGAAATAAGTTTTTGACGGTCAACCGCGTCCCAGAAAGGCTCTTCGGAAAGGCCCACGCGCGCCACGCCTATCTTTAAGTTTTTCGGGGTGTATAAAATAGGAACGGACGCTTCTAAAACGGGCACTTTTTTAACCGTCAGTTTTTGAAACGTCAACGCGGGAGCATTGGCTGCGAGGCGGTCCACTTCGCCGGTCAGCACTTTCCCTTTTTCCTCTGGCGTCGTGTGCGAGTACACCTTTCCGTCCGAGTCTAAGATCATCGCGTAGACGATGCGAGAGTTCTTTTGAAAATCCTGCAGCATGGAATAGACGGTCAGTTCCTGCTTGGTGAGGAGCGCCTCTCTGCCGACGTTCGCCAATTGCGTCGCGTAAACTTCCGCGCGGTTGCGCAGCTCCTCTTTCAAAATGGATTTTTGATGTTCGTAGGTCACCAATCCAGTCGTGCCGATAATGAACGCGATCACCAAGAGCAGCGCTCCGGAGAATTTATACCGGACGCTAATGGAGGAGAAGGTTAAAGGAAATTTTCTTTTTTTCATCAATTTAAATTCATTTGGAAGCTAACGGCTGATGCTTTCCTGAGCGGGGCGAGATTTTTGGATCGGCGAATTTTCTTGCGCCTGTTGCTGGGAAGGTTTTGGAAGACCAGTTCCTTGTTTATCATTTTTAGTTTCGATCTCTTGAAGCGTTTTTAAAACCTGTCCGGTTTTTCGGATGCATTCCTGGATGTTTTGAGCAAGCTCGGTGGTGGAACTGATCACAAGCGCCTGTTCCCAGGATTTTTTCGCGTCAATATATTTTTGTTGCGAATAATATCTTAGACCATCCTCGTAGAGCGCTTTTTGGTTTACTAAATCAGACGCTTTTGGAGTTAGGGCGGCGGGAGCCATAACTGCGGGTTGCGTTGCCGCCGGCTTGGACGGGGCAGCTCTCCGATTGCGGCGCGGCGCGGCGCAGCCCGAGGCGGCAATAAAACTGATAAATAAAAAAAACAAAACCCGATTCATTTCTGTAATAGTAGCTTCAATCGCGTTCGAGTGTCAAATGGGGTTTCAGTCCGTAAATGCGCGGACTAAATAAGCCGCCAGCAAGATTCCAAGCACGGACGGGACGTTGAATTTAAATAGGCAGCCGAAAGTGACTTCAACCACCCGAAGGTCCAGGTTCGCGGGCGCCAAACCAGCCGAAATCTCTTTTGAGAATAAATCATGAATCACGCCGTCAGGAAACGCGTGGCCGATGAACCCGCCGATAAAACTGCCCAGCAGCGCTCCAACGACCAACACGACCACCATCGTCAAAATGCTTTTCGTTCCGTCCGCCATTTTTTGGCCTCCTCGTTTAGTGCAGCCAGCTCATGAGCGCCGCTTCCCCGTACACGACGATCGTCATCAGGATAAAAATTTGCAAAATGATTGGCGTGATCGCTTTGATCCATTCGAAAGGAGTGTAGTGCTCGTTCACTTCCTTTTGAATGAACGCGTACGCGACCACCGACTGAGCCGATCCGATGTGGGTCCAGCAGCCGCCCGTGGCGTACCCCGCAATTTGCGCCATCGAGAAAAGGTGGAGGACTCCCAAGTCTAATTTGTGCAGCGCGCGGCTCGCGAAATCGGCGACGACGTTATTGTCCAGGATTGCCGATAGAAAAGTGGCGCTCGTAAACTGAAGGAAGGCCATGTGCGCGACCCCCATTTTGTCAATTCCCGCGTGCACGAGATCGGCCATTTGAGCGAAAAATCCCGTTTTCTGCAGGAGCGTGATCGATAAAAACAGCGGAAACAAAAAGACGTATTCCATGTATTCGTGTTTGGCTTCCCTCAAGGCGAGCGCGCGGATTTTTGGAATTTGGACGATGCCCATAAGCGCCACGAAAAATCCCGCGAACGAAGCCAAGAAAAGCGGAAGGTCGTGGTTGATGGCGTGGCCAATCAACAGTCCGATGAACGGAATAAAGGATAAGGCGCCTATTTGCTGGCTTTTCAATCTCGGGGCAGCGACGGATTGCAAAGTCTCGCGGATTTTTTTCATGGAGTCGTCCGATCCGACGCCTTTTTCAGTATGGATGCGGGCGTAATGGCGATCGAGGGGCTCGGCCAAATCTTCCGACACAAATCTTCCGAGCAGTTGCCGGCGGATGTTTTCCGAGACGCTTTCCCGTATCAGGGCGGCGCCCAACGGTTCTCCGCGATGCAGGCGGGCGATCACGGCTTGCATTTGACCGCCCAATATTTCTGAGTGATCTTCCACAAACTCAATCGGCGTCAGCACTTCGCCGTGCCGTTCGGCTTGCAGGAACCTCACGTCGTCCGTGTGTAAATCCAGCACGTCGAGGTTGTAGATTTCAACTTTCCGGCCCTTCAGGCGTTTTTTGAAATTCCAGAAAACGATGAAGTAGCTGCCGACCGCGACCGGCAGACAGTAGCGCAGGAAAAATAGGTTGTCCAGGTGAGGGTAAAGGTTCGCCTTCATGATCAGGTTGGGCGGTTCACCGTAAGCCAGCCACATCCCGCAAACCGTCGTGACGATGGTCGAAACGATGACCGAGAAGATGACCGTCTCGTCTTTGATCTTCGCGAGGAACAAAATGATAACGAGCGTGCGGATCATAAGGCCGATCATGGAAACGCCGTCCAGGATTCCCGAAGCGAACGAAACGATGGCGGTTAAAATCGCGACGGTCGCGACCACGCTGCCGGAAGTTTTGCGCAGCACTTTGAAGCTCACGGTTTCCAAGATGCGAGTCTGAGCGATGACCGCTACGAAAAGCGTCAAACCCAGGATGAACAGCATGGTGTCGGCGTGGAACATTTCGTCCAATCCGTGAAGCGTCAGGAAGTGGTGAGAGACGAATTCGCCAAACGCCTGCGTTTGCTTCAGCTCGGCATTCGGCCACCAGAAAGTCCAAAAGCTCGCAATGATGATCATCGCCATTCCGAAGGTGAGCGCGTTCTTGTCGAGCCGGTAGCGGATGGAACCGAAGACGAACAAAAATAAAATCGTGATCATGACTTCGGAGCCCAGGACGCCGGCGATTAGGCTGGGCGGTATTCCTACCGCCAGGATCACTGCGGAAATTCCCGCGCAGATCGCAAGGAACGCTTTCCCCGACAGCTCAACGATCGAATTTTCTTGACTCATTTAAATGGACTCCCGAATCCAGCGAAGATAATCGGCGTTGCCCGCAACGATCGGCAGGGCGATCGCTTCTGGAACCGAATAGCTGTGGACTTTTTTTAGGTACGCGACCAGTTTCATGATCAGCGCCCTCCTTGTTTTGACGATCAAAAGCGATTCCGAGCTCTTCTCGATCTTTCCTTTCCACCAATAGCGTGATTGGATTCTGGGGACCAAGTTAACACAAGCCGCCAACCTTTCCTTAAGTAACATTCTGGAAATTTGGTCGGCCTGTCTGGCGTTGGAAGCGGTGATTAAGACAACGCAGTACGGGTTTGTCATTTCTCGAGAGAAAACATCGAGAGCAGTATATCATATCGTTTTGTATCGACGCAATTATGTTATAATCCCGCGAGTTATGGCTCACGCTAAATCTACTAATTTCGCCGCTCGCCGGCGAAAACTTGCTGAAACCTGCCGCGAAAAAAAAATCCAGGGATACCTGACTTTAGATTTTTCCGACGTTTTTTATTTGAGCGGGTTTCCATCCGAAGGGTGTTTCTATCTGGCGAGTTTATCCGGCGACACCATTTTTTCTCCGCTGTTGCTCGCGGACCATGTGAAAGAGTGCGTTAAGGGCGATTCCCTGAACGCCTTTTGCAAAGGGTCGCTGTGGAAAGGCCTTGAGGAAATCATCCAAAAGGGTCGGATGAAAAAGATCGGCTTTGATTCATCCAAGCTCACGGTTTCTCTGCATCAGGCCCTCTGTAAGTTTAAGAATGTGGAATGGGTTCCGCTGCCGGAATTGGTGCTTTCTCAAAGGATGATTAAGGATGCGCAGGAGATTAAATTGATTTCTGAAGCATGCCATATCACTTATCGGTCATGCCTGGCCGTATTTGATAAACTAAAAGTGGGTCTGACAGAATCTGAAGTCTCTTATCAGCTTGAAAATCGATTTCATGACGGCGGTTCACCCAAAGTGGCGTTTGAGACGATTGTCGCCTTTGGCGAGCACGCGGCATTTCCTCACCATGTGGTTACCTCTAAAAAGCTTAAAAAAAACACCCCTGTTTTGATGGATTTGGGCTGCACCATAGGGGGGTATCGGTCCGATTTGACGCGTACTTTCTTTTATGGTAAAATCACCCCTCGATTCCGTAAAATTTACGACATAGTAAAGCGGGCTCAATCCGAAGGGGTTGCCGCGGTTCGGGCGGGTGTAACGGCGGGCGAGATCGATGCCATTTGTCGGGAGTATATTAAGAAAGCCGGCTATGGCGACTACTTCATACACGGCACGGGTCATGGGGTGGGGATCGATATCCATGAGCCGCCGCGTCTGGGCATGAACTCCAAAGAGGTGCTTAAGGAAAATATGATCGTCACGGTCGAACCCGGGATTTACCTTCAGGGTGAATTCGGCGTGAGGATCGAAGACACGGTTCTCGTTCAAAAGAACGGCTGCAGAGTTTTAACGAAATAACTTCTCGCCGTTCATCATTTTTTAAAAAGGTAACCACGCCATGTTAGAAGTCTCTGATTTTAAGAACGGATTGCTGTTTGAAAATGACGGCGCGGTCTATCAAATTGTCTGGTTTCAGCACCACAAGCCCGGGAAGGGCGGCGCGGTGATGCGGACCAAGATTAAAAACGTCCGCACCGGAGCCATCATCGAGCAGACTTTTAAGTCCGGCGTGAAATTCCGCGAAGTGAGCATGACCCGGCGGAAGAAGCAGTATTTGTACAGCGACAGTAACGGGTATACCTTTATGGATATGCAAACCTACGATCAGGTGTCGGTTCCCGCAGCTAAAGTCGGCGACCTCGCGCATTATCTGAAGGAAAATCAGGAAGTGGAAGCGCTTTATTTAGAAGATGAATTTTTGACATTGGATATGCCGGCAAATGTGGAGTTGAAAGTTACTTCCACGGTGCCGGGCGTCCGGGGAGATACCGTTTCGAACACGACCAAGCCCGCGATGCTCGAGACCGGAATCGAAGTGCAAGTGCCGCTTTTTATTAATGAAGGCGACAGCATCAAGGTTGATACGCGGTCGGGCGAATATAAGTCCCGAGTGTAGCCGCTCGCGCATTGGTTTAAATGGAAAACGACCACGAAAAAGATTTTAGACAGTTAAAGGATATCCTTTCCTTTATCGAGACGACCGATCTCGAATTTGTGCAGATTGAGCGCGAAGGAAAGAAGCTCACTTTCCGCCGATCGGCCGACGCGATCGTTTCACGCAGTTCCACGCCGGTGATTGAAGACGAGGA
>JANLTE010000295.1:0-14353 GCA_031362785.1 Elusimicrobiota bacterium | reverse complement strand
TTCGCGCGTGTGGACGACGCCCAAACCCCGCGAACGCAAAAATTGTACGAGCAGTTTGGATTGGGTGGTCTTTCCGCACCCGTCCGGACCTTCGAGGGTGATAAAAAAAGATTTCTTCACGGCAAGGTTATTTTTGAAACGCGGATAAATCCTGGAAGTTGACGCCTGCGCCCAAAGAATTTTGCGCCTGATCGCTGATTAAAAATGTGGAGTATCCGAGGGGAAAAGCGCCGCCGTCGGGCCTGACGCACTGCAACGTCTGGCGCGCAATTTTTTCTTTGCTGGTCAGGGTTTTCACCATCTCTTGATAAAGGCCGGGATAATCTTTTAACACGATACTGCAGCCCTGCCCGGTCGAGGTTCCCGGCTCAATCGCGAGGATACGCTCCGCCGTTGGGTTCATATGGGTCACGGTCTCTTTGGCATCCACCGTAATGATTCCTCCGGTTAAGTTGGCGAGAATCGATTCGATGTAGACTTTCTCTTCGTTTATTTTCGCGTAAAGTTTTGCGTTTTCAAGCGATATCGCCGCCTGTTTGGCGATCAGAGTTAAGAGGTCCAGATCGTTCTTGTTAAAGACCAAGCTTTTCTTATTTAAAATTTCGATGACCGCTATGACCTGCTTGCCGTTTGATAGCGGCACGCACAAAATGCTCTTCGTCTTATAGCCGATGAGGCTGTCAACCACCGAGCTGAAGCGCTCGTCTTTATTAGCGTCTTCGACGATCACGCCCTGATTATACTGCGCCACCCAGCCGCACACTCCGCGGCCGAACGGAAACGCGGTGTCTTCGGCGACGATCTCCAGTATATTTTTCTTGGGCCCGATCGCCGCCTTCAAAACGAGCGTTTCTTTTTCGTGGTCGGCTACGAAAAAAGACGCGGCGTCGGCGTCGACCGCTTTCATTAAAGATTCCAATAGAAAAGTGTAAATTTTGTCCGATTGATAAAGGAAATGAATTTCCTTCAGGATGTCGTAGAGAATGGAAAGGTGATATGTTCCTAGCATGATTTATATAATAGCATTTAGCGCAAAATCGAAAAAACTAGTCGCCGAAAGAAATGCCGAGCGCTTTGGCGGCGCGGATGACGTCCGAATCGGCGGGAACTTTTTTCGTGGCGGAAATCGCTTTTTCGAATGGAACCGAGGTCACATTGGGTGGGTTTAGCGCCGCCATGTAACCGAACCGACCCGCTTCAATCATCTCAATCGCGTGGACGCCCAGCCGCGTGCCCAGCAGACGGTCAAAAGTGGTGGGTTCACCACCCCTCTGCAGGTGTCCTAGGACCAAACTGCGCGACTCGCGCCCCGTTAAGCGCTGTATTCCGGAGGCCACTAACTCAGCGATGCCTCCCAGACGCGCATGTTCTCGTCCCGCCTGCCTCTTTTCCTTAATAACCAGGTTACCGCCCTTAAGCGCGGCGCCTTCCGCGCAAATCACGATCGCAAACCCAGGACCGTTTTCGTAGCGCTCACGAATTTTTTTCGCCACGGAAGCCAGCGTAAAGGGGATTTCAGGAATGAGTATGACGTCGGCTCCGCCCGCGATGCCTGAGTGGAGCGCGATCCAGCCCGCGTAACGGCCCATCACTTCCATGACCATCACGCGCTGATGGCTCTGCGCAGTGCTGTGGAGCTTGTCCAGCGCTTCGGTCGCGGTTGAAACCGCCGTGTCGAAACCAAACGTGATGACCGTCCCCGCAACATCGTTGTCGATCGTTTTAGGAACGCCGACGATTGGGATCCCTTTTTGATACAACTTCTGCGCGATGGTAAGAGACCCGTCGCCGCCAATGGCGACCAGCGCGTCCAGTTTTAACTTCTTAAAATTCTTGACGACCAGGTCGGACTGATCTTTTATTTTTTTTCCGCCCGTACTGTGCTGAAAAGGATTGCCGCGGTTCGTGGTCCCCAAGATGGTTCCGCCCAGCTTCAGTATCCCGGCGATATCTTCGTGCTCAAGCGGACGGACGGTCGCTAAATCCAGCAACCCGTCAAACCCCTGACGGATCCCCAGAACTTCCCATTCGCGCATCCAGGCGCTTTTAACCACGGCGCGGATCACCGCGTTTAAACCGGGGGCGTCGCCTCCTCCCGTTAAGACTCCGATTCGTTTTTTAGGCTTCATGGCGCTCAATTATAGAAGAGTACCTTATAATTTACCAGTCGTTTTTTTCGATAGATGAACTTTGCGGAAAAAAAGCGTTTTTGCTCAATCCACTTTAAAAAATGGGCGTCGCCCTCCCAAAGCGGCAATTTTAAAAGTTTGTGATCGGGGATCCATTCGAGGTGTCCTTCATCGCATTCGATCCTGCGTCCGGAAAATTGGCGGGCCGTGTAAACAAACACGATCCAATCGTTGGCGCCATCAAATAGAGGAAAAGTTAAAAGGCCGCAAAGTTTTGGATTTCTGATGGCGAGGCCGGACTCTTCTTTCACTTCGCGGATCACGCATTCTTCAGGAGTCTCCCCGGGCTCTATTTTACCGCCCAAACCGTTCCATTTACCCTTATGGATGTCATTTTTTTTCTTGACGCGGTGGAGCATGAGCGTGCGGCGGTTCTTTTTGATGTAGCAGAGCGAAGCGCAGATCGTCATTTTTTTCTTCGATGCCGTTTCACCCAATCCTTCAGCGCATCGCGCGTGCTGCGAAACGCGAGCTCATCCCAGGGAATGTCGGACGGATAAAACTCGCGGACTTCCAAAGATTCCTGCGTAGTTCCAGGCCTGCCGCCCGTGATCTTCGCTTCATATACCACCATCGCGGCACCACCGAATTTATAGGAATAAACGCCCAGCAGTTTTTGCGGCAATATATTAACGCGGGTTTCTTCTTTCGTTTCGCGGATCGCAGCGTCCCAAACGGTTTCGCCCAGTTCGGCGTGTCCGGCTGGAAACGTCCAAAGTCCCTTCATCGGCTCAATGCCGCGGCGCAACAGCATGATTTTTCCTCTCCGCAAGGTGATCGCTCCCGCCACGACCCGCGGATTCAAATATGTGATGTGGCCGCAATGGGAGCAGAAATAACGCTTGCAATGCTCTTCCGGAATGAACTTAATCTTTAGGCGGTAACCGCACAAGTAGCAGAAGCGCGGCGCGAAGTGAGCGGGGGCGATTTCTCTGAAACGAGATGCGCGTTTTTTGGCGGGCTTCAAAAATTGTTTAACAGCTCGCGTAATGATTTGAGAACGAATGTGGCGGTCGCGAACTTTTCAGCGGGTTGAACCGAAGGGGGATGAAGGATGGAAGCTTTTCCTTAATTAAAACTAAATATCCAGATTTTTTACTTCGAGCGCGTGCTGCTCGATGAAGAGGCGGCGGGGTTCCACTTTATCTCCCATTAAGGTCGTAAAAATTCTTTCCACTTCAACCGCATCTTCGAGTTTCACCTGCAAGAGTTTGCGCCTCGTGGGATCCATGGTCGTCTCCCAAAGCTGTTCGGGGTTCATTTCGCCGAGACCTTTATAGCGCTGAACAGTTACGTCAGACCGACCGACTTCCTTGACAGACTCAAGGAGATCGGAGTAATCTGCCACTTCTTTTTCCGTGTGGCCGGATTTCACGCGATAGGTCACTTTCCTTTCGCCTTTGGAAGGGATCACTTCAAACCCCACCCCTTCGAGCTTTTTAAGCAAAGATTCGATTTTTGGAATTTCGAACAGATCTTTCACTTCAGGTCCGAGCTCTTCATCGGCCACATCCAGGAGTTCCTCGCCGGAAGCCTTTTTGGTCTGCGCAATTTTGGCGTTGCGCTCTTTTAAATACTCTTCCTTCGCTTTATGCCATTCCTTTTCGCTAAAAACATACTGAACCTCGCCGTTCTCCTGATCGATTCGGAAAAGCGGCAGTTTTCCTTTCATTTTAAATTCGAGGAACTCCGCCCATTGTATGCCTTTCTTGGCCAGCTTTTTTTTGAGCGACTCCAATTCAGTGATCCAGTTTAAAATATTTTTAAGTTCGGCGCGCTCAATTTTTTCTTCTTTGTTCTTGCCGAACTTGATCACTTCAACCGACTCGAGCGCCTCCTGCATGAGGAAAGTCTCCATCGCCTCTTCGGTGTCGATGTACATTTCCTTCTTGCCCTTCTTGACTTTAAAGAGCGGCGGCTGCGCGATGTAAATGTTGCCTCGCTCGATGAGAGGAAGCATCTGCCGGTAGAAAAACGTTAAAAGGAGCGTGCGGATGTGCGAGCCATCTACGTCGGCGTCAGTCATGATGATAATCTTGTGGTAGCGAAGCTTGCTATAATCTAACCCGCCCGTAGAGGCCTCGCCAGGGGCCCCCGGAACCTCTTCCTTGCCCACGCCGCAGCCAATGGCGGTAATAAGCGTGCGGATTTCTTCGTTGGCAAGCATCTTGGCGAGTCGCGACTTCTCAACGTTCAAAATCTTTCCCTTGAGCGGCAGGATCGCCTGGATTTTCCGGTCGCGTCCCTGTTTGGCCGAACCGCCGGCCGAATCTCCCTCGACGATGAAAAGCTCAGATTTGTCGGGATCTCTTTCCTGGCAATCGGCCAGTTTTCCGGGCAGAGAAGCGCCGTCCAAAGCGCCTTTTCGCCGCGTGAGCTCGCGAGCCTTGCGGGCCGCTTCGCGCGCTTCCGCCGCAATGATCGCCTTTTCTAAAATTTTGCTCGCCGTGCTCGGGTTTTCCTCTAAAAATGTGGTGAGACTGTCGCCCACGATGGACTCCACGATACCTTCCACATCCGAGTTGCCGAGCTTTGTTTTGGTTTGCCCTTCAAATTGAGGATTGGGAACCTTGATCGAGAGAACCGCAGTTAACCCTTCGCGCACGTCTTCTCCAGCGAGGCGCAAATCCTTCGTTTTCGAGAGCTCGTTTTTCGCGATGTAGCGGTTCACCACGCGCGTCAGCGCCGAGCGGAACCCCGCCAAGTGCGTTCCGCCTTCGATCGTATTGATGTTATTGACGAAAGTATAAACCTGCTCGTTGTAAGCGTCGTTGTACTGTAGCGCCACTTCCGCGATGATGCTGTCTTTTTCCTTTGAAAAATAAATGGGTTCGGCGTGGAGAACGGACTTGCTGGCGTTGAGAAATTTCACAAACTGGACGATTCCGCCCTCGTAGAAGAAGGTGTGCTGCTTGTCGTCGCGCTCATCGACAATGGTGATGCGGGTGCCGGCGTTCAGAAACGCCAGTTCGCGCAGGCGGTTGGAAAGGACGTCAAACGAAAACATGAGCTTCCCAAAAATTTCCTCATCTGGCAAAAACGTAATTTTCGTGCCGCGCTGATCGGTCTTGCCCGCTTCCTTCACGGGATACATGATTCGTCCGCGCTCGTACTCCTGCACGTGAATTTTACCATCGCGGAAAACTTCGGCCTTCATCCACGAGGAGAGCGCGTTCACGCAGGAGACGCCCACGCCGTGCAATCCGCCTGAAACTTTATACGCGCCGTGATCGAACTTACCGCCCGCATGCAGCGTGGTTAACACGACTTCCATGGCGGGTTTATTCTTATAGCGAGGATCCTTCACATCTTTCATGGGGTCGACCGGAATTCCGCGTCCGTCGTCCAAAACGGTGACCGAGTTGTCGTCATGGATAACGACGTCGACATGCTTGGCGTGGCCCGCCAAAACTTCATCGATCGAGTTGTCGACCACCTCGTAAACCAAGTGATGCAAACCTTGCGTGCCGGTTGAGCCGATGTACATGGCCGGGCGTTTACGAACCGGCTCCAGACCTTCCAGGACCTGAATTTTAGACGCGTCGTAATCGCCCGACGACTTGGAACCCGTCTTTACTTCAGGTTCGGCGACGGCGGCATTCTTTAGATCTTTCACCTTTTTTTTCTCCTTTTTCTTTGGCGCCATTTTCTGTGACTACTGTCCGGTGATTTTTCTCCTCGAGAAAGTGCGCCGCGCTGCGGGCGGCTTGGGCTCAACTGGATTCAAACGAATAAATTTCGGCGCGGACATCGCGGTACCTTTTAACGAAAAGCGGATGTCGAACGAAGCCGTTTCAGGGCCAGGAAAGGCCTGGGCGAGTGATTTCAGAAGCTCCCGTTTTTTAAAACGCGCTTCCTGAAACTCTGCCGATGATTCGATTTCAATGTAGATCCTGTTATTTTTTATTCCAACGAGCTGCGCGGTTTTTCCCACGGTTGGCAAATTTCTTTCGATGATGGACATGAAGGAAAAATTATGATCGTTTATTCCGATCCGGTCCAGGACCTGGGGGATGTAGTTTTTGAGCGCGCCTTGTGCCATAATATGAATTATTGCAGCCTCATCGGCATGATGACGCAGATGTAAGAATCGTCGGCCGTTGGACGGATTAGTCCGGGGTTGAGCGATGAGCTAAACTCAAAGCGAATTTCACTTGAATCGCTATTTTTTAAGACATCGAGCAAGAACACAGGATTGAACGCAATTTCAAAATCCTTTCCGGCGTAAGGGACTTCAATTTCCTCTTCTTCTTCGCCCAAGCCTTGAGAGTTGGCGGAAATTCTAAGCGCGTTGTTGGATAGTGAAAACCGCACCGAGCCGCCGCGGTCCTGCGCGAAAAGAGCGGCGCGTTTGACCGCGGGGAAAATATCTTCTTTTTTGATCTTCAATTCAAACTCTTTCGATTTCGGAATTACCTGGTCGTAGTTGGGAAACGCTCCGTCGATGACGCGGCTCACCAGGGTGATGGACTCGCCGCGGTTCATCCAACGAAACGCCACCTGGTTTTCATGCGGCGCGATCTGGATCCAATCTTCCGATTCATCTTCGCTTAAGGCGAGCAGGCGGGCCAATTCGTTAATTGCCTTGGCGGGTATAATCACGCTTGCGCTCAGCTCTTTCTGTTCATACTTGCGCGAAAGAAACGCGAGCCGCCGTCCGTCCGTGGCCACCATTTTCAACTCGCCGGCCGTGGCTGAAAAGAAAATTCCGTTCAACACATACCGCGTTTCGTCGGTTGAAACTGCAAACGAGGTCTTTTTGATCATGTCGCGGAAAACGCTCTTTTTAACCTGGAATGATTTTTTCTCCGGAAATTCGGGAATGACGGGGAAATCTTCCGCCGACAAAGCGTTCAGGGTGGCCTTCACCTTACCGCATTTAAATTCGATTCTTTTGCCATCGGCGCTTGAAAGTTCAATATCTTTACCGCTCGGCATTTCACGGACCAGATCTCCAAACTTTTTAGCGGGAACGGTAATTTTTCCCTCTTTAAAAACCTCCGCCTTCACGACGCAGCGAACCCCAACTTCCAAATCTGTCGCTTCAATAATTGTTCCCGCGTTTCCATTTCTGGAAGCGTCCTGAACTGTAATTAAAACGTTGGCAAGAATGGGTAAAGTGCTTTTAGTGGATACTGAGGATTGAACAATTTGCATCGCGTTTAAGAGATCATCTTTGCTGAACGATAATTTAACGCCCGCGCTTTGTTCAATCGTTTGATCAAGAATTTTTTTCATTTTCTACTCCACCTTTCCTATAGTTTTAAACTCGTAGCAGTAGTAGTAATCTCTGTGAAGATCTGGATAAGCTTCCGACCGTCTTTAAAAGTTCTTTCAATTGGGCTTTTTAAAAAATTCTATGAAGTGGATAAGAATGTGCCCAACTTTTTTTGTTTTAAACAGAATCAGTCCAAAATTTAGTTGCACCCAAATTTTGCCGGTTGTTCACAAAACAGCCGGCGTCATCCACAGCTTATACTAGCCGCGATTTTCCTTAGAAGATTTAATATCTTGTATGATTTTATTGATCATTGAAGAAATAAAAGGGCTCTCAGCAAGCTTCATTTTAACTTTATCGCAGGCGTGTAAAACCGTCGTGTGGTCTTTGCCGCCGTAATGCTCGCCCACTTCGGTTGTGGAGTGCTCGGTGAGCGTGCGCGACAAATACATCGCGATCTGGCGGGGCCAGGCGATGGCGTCGGTGCGCCTTTTCGATTTAATATCTCTCGAATCCAGATTGAAATGCCGCGACACCACTTCCTGAATGCGATCTAAACTGATGGGCTGCTGAAGATCGTCTTGTCCGATGAGATCTTTGAGGCAGCCGCGCGCGAAATCTATTGTGAGGGGGACTCCGGTGAGAGAAGACCGCGCAACGATGCGGGTGATAGCGCCTTCGAGTTCTCGAATGTTAGACTTCACTTGGCTCGCGATGAACAAAATCACGTCTTCCGGCACGAAAATTCTCTCAAGCTCCGCTTTTTTCCTTAAGATAGCGATCCGCGTCTCAAGATCTGGCGGCTGAATGTCCGCCACGACACCCCATTCAAAGCGCGAAATGAGCCGTTCTTGAAGCTCTCCCAGCTCTTTGGGGGGTCGATCGGATGAAATCACGATTTGCTTGCGCGAATCGAACAGCGTGTTGAAAGTAAAGAAAAATTCTTCTTCTGATCGGCCTTTGCCGCGGAGGAACTGAATGTCGTCAATTAATAGGCAGTCTAAATAGCGGTACTTGTTGCGGAAGTCGGTTGGGCGATCGTTGCGGATGGAGTTAATAAACTCGTTAATGAACTTTTCGGAGCTGATGTAGAGCACGCGCGACTTGGGGAAGATCTTGCAGATGGTTTGGCCGATAGCGTGCATCAAATGCGTCTTGCCGAGCCCCACATCTCCGTAGAAAAATAGCGGGTTAAACCGCGTGCCGGGTTCTTTGGCTACTCCTTCGGAGGCGGCTTTAGCGAAGCGGTTCGCCTGGCCTTCAATAAATGTTTCAAAAGTGTATTTTGGGTTGAACTGCTGAATTCCGAAGGCCGGATCGGCGGGCAACGCGACCGAAATGGAGGGCGTTGGAATCTCTCGGGCGGGAGCTTCAATCGTTTCGGCAATCTGGAGAAGGACGGAAGATTCTCGTCCTAAAATTCGCGATAAAACTTTCTCGATTTTTTGATGTGCGTTAGTGCGGATCCAATCAGAAAAAATGCGGCTTGGAGCCTTCAAGGTAAAGGAATTCTTTCCATCCGCCGCTAAGGGCTGGGTTGAATATTCTAATTTCACGGGCTTGAGCCAAAGATCCAGCGTTTCCGGATCCATCTCTAACATAAGGAAGTTGCAAACCTTCTGCCAAAGCTCCTGGACATCGATCCGGCTTTCCGGTTCGATTTGCAGATGCTCTTGCGTTTCAGTGGGGGGAATACCAAAATTGTTACTCATTAATCACCTCAAATATGTTATCCACAGGTTATTAAGAACCGTGGATAACTATTGTTAAAATTGTTGAAAAGATCATTAAGTGCCATATTCTACCATCTTTTATCATATACTATATACATCACCCAAATTTTAAGAGACTCCGGCACTTCAGGTCGTCCTTTGGTAAGGTGAAACATTCTAACAATCTGAAACATTATTGTCAAGCGAGCGATGTACCGTCGTAAAATCTATAAATTTTTGCCATGCGGCGGTTCGAATTTGGTATAATAAAAACTCAGCTCAACCTCTGGACGGTTCGCTTCCAAATTCTCATGCAATTAAAGGTCGTATCAAATGAATCGTAAACTAAAAACAGCGTGGGCCATCATGCTTTTGTCTCTGGCGGCCAATGCCGGAGCGGAAGTGACTCTCGTTCAAACCATCGGCGGCGAAGGTTCACGAGACGGCGAGTTCCGTTCGCCGTTTTGCGCCGCGCGCGGGGAGAGCGGAGACCTTTATGTGGCCGATGTGTTCAACAACCGCATCCAAAAGTTTAACGCCCGGGGAGAATTCGTTTTGAGTTGGGGAGAAGTCGGAGTGGCTCCCGGGCAATTCTTAAGGCCGACCAGCCTTTCGGTTGATCCTTCCGGCGATGTATGGATTTTGGATTTCAACAACCACCGCATCCAAAAGTTTGATAACAAGGGAAAGTTTTTAGCGACGATGGGCAAATATGGCTGGAGGGAAGGCGAGTTTGGGTTTCCTCAGGATTTCGCGATTGACGCAGCGGGGCATATTTATGTCGTGGACAGCATTTTGAACCGTGTCCAGAAATTTGAGTCCAGCGGAACTTTCGTGAAGCAGTGGGGCGGCACTGGGAGTAACCCCGGGCAACTTAGAATGCCGGAAGGCATTGCCGTGGATGCGAACGGTTTCGTTTATGTCGCAGACGGCGCGAACCATCGCGTCCAGAAATTTGATCCTGAAGGGCAATTCATCGCGCAGTTTGGCCGGTACGGAAACTCGGAAGGCGAGATGAACCATCCTTACGATGTGGCCATCGACACCTTCGGGCGAGTCTATGTAACCGATAGCGGTAACCAAAGGATTTTGCAGTTTGACGCTTCCGGAGTTTATCTCGCGCAGTGGGGCGGGGCTGGTTTCGAAGAAGGCCGCTTCAAAGATCCCCGATACATTTCCATCGATGCCCGCAATTTAGTTTACGTCGCGGATTCGGGCAATGACCGCATCCAAATTTTTGAACCTGCTCCCGTTATCGTTCCACCCGCGGTTCCCGCGAACCTGACTTCAGTGGAATCAGAAAACCCGACCACCTCTCAACTCCAATAATCCGCCACCTCTTCCTTTTCACGCTGCACTTTTGCTGTTGCGGCATCGCACTGTTGAACGCCGCCGTCTCAACCGGCACTTATTCCGCTCCGATCAATTCGACATCAGAGCTCATCGGGCTCAAAATCTCGTCCATTCAAATTGTTACGACTCGGGTCGATGATGATGTGGTGCGCGCGAGGATTCGAGTGCAGGAGGGCGACCGTTTCGAGTCGGGAACTTTGGACGACATCCGCCTGCGGCTCAATCAGGCGCGGCTTTTTAAGAAGGTCACCGTATCGGCTGAGAAAAATGCGGCGGGCAACGGGGTGATCGTCTACATCAACCTTTGGGACGGATGGTTCATTGTTCCGTTTCCTTTCATTACGAGCGGGGACGGCGGGCTGAACGCTTCGCTGCTTTTGGTGGAGCGCAATTATTTTCGGAAGGCGGAATCGATCTCAATGTTCGGCGGGGGGAACCGCGACGGGGCGTTCGGATCGGTCAACGTTCAGCTGCCTGCGTTTTCCGTGATCGGGCGGATCTCGAAACGGGATGTTCTGGTCTGGAGCTATGCGGACGGGGGGTTTAACACGACGGGGCGGTT
Organism: Elusimicrobiota bacterium; assembly: GCA_031362785.1. Classification (GTDB taxonomy): domain Bacteria; phylum Elusimicrobiota; class Elusimicrobia; order 2-02-FULL-39-32; family 2-02-FULL-39-32; genus JANLTE01. The sequence goes on along the minus strand of JANLTE010000295.1, from coordinate 3,319 downwards.
CCGCTCATCGCGATCGGAAGATAATCCGGAGCGGTTCGGAGCCATCGCGAACCAGTACAAGCGCAAAATTCAGGAATCGGGGTTCGAGTTCCGACGCTCGATCTTTCGCGGGTTCAGCGGCGCGCTCGGATTTTCGGCGCAGCGAAATGATTATGAGGAGTTGGCGCTGGGCGCATTGCCCGCAGACTCTGGCAACGCGAACGCTTTAACCGCCGGCGTCAACTGGCGCATCGGAAGCCGGCGCGATGCGGGGATGACGGAAGCGGGATTTTCGTTCGGTGACCTGGGCGCGATGTTTGGTTTCGGAATGGCAGATTTGGAAGAGCGCATTAAACCTCTTGCGAGCCGATCGAGCCAGCTCCTATTAGATTGGGGCGTGGAACAATCCGATCGATCCGTAGGTTCGGACTTCAATTTTACTAAGATAAGCTTGGGAGTTCACCCTGCGATGCGCTTTCTAAATCGGCAGGTCCTTTCTCTGCGGGTCAAAGGAGTTTCAAGCGCGCGCGAAGATTTGCCGTTAAGTCAACGAGTCGCCACTAATCGCGACTTGGCGCTTCGCGGTAACTACGCGCGCGAGTATCGCGGAGACCGAGGGGTTGGATCGTCGCTCGGCTTTTCATACCCCTTCCGCCGGACCCGGCTCGGCGCCTGGACCGCGGAAACTTTTGTTGAAGGCGCCGGAGTTTGGCAAGCCGGACGAACCGACGGGAAATCCGGATTTGGGTTCGGGCTTTCGTACCAATTTTGGCGCTTCCCGCTTCCGATCGGCTTCGTCTACTCCCACAGCTGGGACGACGGCGACGGCCAAATTAACGCCGCCATCGGCGGACGATTTTAAGGAAAAGCGAAAATCTCATGAAAATTAAATGCGATCTCAATAATGAAATGAAGCCTTCCGGTTTTATCGGCTATAAGCTCATAAGTAAGGGGGAACTCGAAACTGTAAGGATCTATTTGAACTGCAAGGACGAATCTCATTTTGATGGAGCGGTGGACGTTATCTTTAAAGGAAATAAACCCAAATTTGGCGGTTTGGACGAGCTTTCCACTATCAAAAAGTTCAATCGGTTTATCGGCGCGTTGGAGGAGCGGGCGCGGGAAGAGAATGTTTCGAGGGATCAGGTTTTTAAGTCGGCAAAAGAGTTGCTTTATTTTTTATCGCGGATCAAAAATTCTAAAAATTTTAAAAATGGGAAGGAATGATTATGGAACCCGAAGCGTTTATTAAAGAACTTTCCTCGTCAAATGATATTTTGCTTGCGGAAATTGGGGCCGCGAAGACTTTTGATTCGGGCGGCGGAGAAGCCGGGCCGGATCAAAAAAACGGTTTGACGAAACTGCTTTGGATCGCTCTCGCCAACGAAATCAGCGTGGCCGAACTTGCTTCAATGTGGATGACGACGGTATCGGATTGGGAGTTCAAGGTTGCTTTAGCGGCCCAGGCAGGCGACGAAGCCAGGCATTTCCGATTAGTTGAGAAGCGGCTGGGGGAATTAGGGATGTCGATCAACGATTTTACGGTGCCGGCGGTGAACCCCCTCTTCGAATATTTGCGCGGCTTAAAAACTCCGGTGGAGAAGATCGCGGCGGGACAGTTCACCTTGGAGTCCATCGCGTATAGAGTCAATGAAAATTTTCTGCGCCACTGCGAGATTTTGGGAGATTCCCAAACCGCCGAGATCTATCGTAAATACATTCAGCCCGACGAGCTTCACCATTACGAGATGGGGCGGCAACTTTTGGAAAAGTATGCCAAAACGGAAGAGGATCAAAAAGCCGCGCGAATTGCCGCGACTCGAACTTTACAGATCGCCCGAGACCTTCGCGCTACGGCTGCCAAAAAGATAGGTACGAGTTGTTTTCCCGGTTGTTAACCGGTGCCAACGGATACTATGGATCCTCGCGAGCTGGCGCTCGAATACCATGAGCGAACCAAGCACCATTACCATCGTTACGCCGAGGCGCTCGGATATTTAGATTGGGCGACTCAGCCCGACCCGTTCCGGCGTTTCATCGGCGCGCCGCTCGTTTCGCTTCCTCTGCCAAAAGAAGACCGAACTCCTTCCTACGATCAGATCTATCAACCCAATTCGATCGCGGCAAAAGCTGTTTCGCTCGAAACCCTTTCCGAATTCTTCTACTACTCCCTCGCGATTTCCGCTTGGAAATCGATTAAGGATGCAAGCTGGGCTCTGCGGGTGAATCCTTCGAGCGGTAATCTCCATCCCACGGAAGGATATCTTATGACGGGCGCCGTAAAAGGTTTACACGATAGGCCCGGAGTTTATCATTACGCCCCTAAAGAGCATGGCTTGGAGCGTCGCGCCGATTTCGATGAAGCGCTTTGGGCGAAATTAACGGGGGCTCTTCCCGCAGGATCCTTTTTAGTCGGATTGTCTTCCATTCACTGGCGCGAGGCCTGGAAGTACGGTGAAAGGGCGTACCGCTACTGTCAGCACGACGTCGGGCACGCGCTGGCGGCTTTGCGCCTGGCGGGCGCTTCGTTAGGATGGAAGATGGCGCTTTTATCTGAGATCGGGGATAAAGAAATCGGGCAGCTGCTCGGAACCAATCGCTCCGAAGAATTTAATAAGGACGAGGAAGAAATTCCGGATCTTCTGATTGCGGTGAGCCCGTCCGAAAAATTTCCGAATCATTGCGCTAAAATATCCGGTGAAGCGATCGCGGCCGTGGCCGGCGGAAACTGGAAGGGGAAAGCCAACGCTTTGAGCAGCGACCATGCGCGGTGGGATATCATCCATCAAGTTGAGAAAGCGTGCGTAAAAAATTCCGGCCAGGTCTGTCCGATCAATAGTTCACTCGTTACTTCGCACCCTGAAAATTTTGATAGTAGCGCGCCGCGTTTAAAAGCGGGGCAAATCTTCCGGCAGCGGCGCAGCGCGGTGGACATGGACGGCAAGACCGCGATTACAAAACAGCAATTTTACCGCATACTCGGCCGCGTGATGCCCAATATAGATTCTCCGCCCTGGGACTGCTCCATCTCTCCGCCTTTCATCCACCTCGGGCTTTTCGTGCATCGCGTGGAAGGGCTGGATCCCGGTTTGTACGCGCTAGTCCGCGACGGCGATCAAGTAGAAAAAATAAAAGCTCAAATGAAGCCGCAGTTTCTCTGGACCCCCGCTCCCGGCTTCCCTGAAGGCCTTCCGCTTTTTTTGCTCGAGAATAAGGATGTGAAGGTTCTTGCCAAAAGCGTCGCCTGCGGCCAGGATATCGCGGGCGACGGCGCGTTCAGCGTGGCGATGCTGGCGGAAGTTGAAGCCATTATCCAAGAAACAGGAGCTTTTTTTTATCG
>JANLTE010000280.1:0-5381 GCA_031362785.1 Elusimicrobiota bacterium | reverse complement strand
GCCTCTATGCGGAGCGGCGGCGCTCCGAGTCCCAGTTTTTCCTGCAATTCTGTTATGCCGCGGCTGGTGAATGTTTGCTCAGTCACAGAGTCGGGCGACACTTCTTTCATCGTGACTTTCTCGGACATGTGGAAAAGCGCCTGGAGCTGGTTTCGTATCTCGGCCGCGTTTTCATAACGCAGTTCTGCTGACGCTTGATTCATGGCATCTCTCAAACCGCCTTCGAGGTTTTTGTACGATCCATTAAAAAGATAGTCGGCTTTTTTCGCGATGGCCAGATAATCGCGGTGCGAAGTCTTCTTCACGCAGGGAGCGGGACATTCCCCCGTGTGCAAATACATGCAGGACTTCACCTTTCGGTATTGCGCGGGGTTGGACTGCTCCAGTCCGCCGGGGGTCTCCACAAGTTCGCGGTCGAAATCGTAGCGGCAGGGGCGAAGCGGAAGAAATTTTGTCTTCCAAAGCGAACGCAGGAATTTTTTAATGGTGCTCACATAAGGATAGGGCCCGAAATAATGACCGCCGTCTCTCTTTCGGCGCCTCGTGATCAGGATCCTCGGATAATCTTCATTGAAAGTGATTTTAACGAACGGATAAGATTTATCGTCCCTCCACATCGTGTTAAAAACCGGCTGGATTTTCCGGATTAGTTTTTGCTCCAGGATCAGGCATTCGCGTTCGGATACGGTCGGGATGTAGTCGATATGCCGAACCATCGATACCAGCGCGGAAGTTTTTGGTTCGATTGCGCGGTTCTGAAAATAAGATCCGACGCGTTTTTTAAGGTCTATGGCTTTGCCGATGTAGATGATTCGCGCGGCTGAATCGCGCATGAGGTAAACTCCGGATGAGTGGGGAAGGTGGTTTAAATCCATTTAGAATTTTTGCTATTCGTCCAGGAAATCGGTCGGTAGTCCCACCATTTCGAAAATTTGTCTTTGCTCATCCATGCGGAGCACGATGGCCAGGGTCAGAAAAACGAGCAGTCCTCCCCCCACTCCAAAGACCACCTGCCATTGCGAAGACAAGGCCGGCACCATGTTTTTTAGCCCCCAAAGGTAGACTCCCATTCCCGCACAGGCGATGAGCGTTTTAACGATCGTCCCTTTAAGCTTGTGCTCTTCGATGGATTTTTTCACGCTCGGCTGGTGCGCGTGAATTTTCTTCTTCAACATAACATAAAGTCCGATGGCGTTGGCCCAGGATGCGATCGAGGTGGCCAAAGCCAGGCCAAACACGCCCAGCGGCTTCATGAGCAGGATGTTTAAAGTGATGTTGAAAAGCATAGAACCGATTGCGATCCTCACTGCAATTTTGGGTTCATGCAAAGCGTAAAAGGAATTCGCCAGGACCTTGACGCAGGAATACGCGACGAGGCCAATGCAATACCCCACGAGCGCGCGCGATGTTAAGTCCGCGGCAAACGAGCCGAACTCACCGTGTTTAAAAAGCAGCGCTACGATTGGTCCGGACAGCATGATAAGCCCGACCGAAGATGGCAGCACCGTGAAGACGATAATGCGAAGCGAATGGTGAATGGTCTCTTCAAATTTTTCGTAATCGCGCGAGGATGAGTGGTCCGAGAGCGTCGGCAGAGAAACGCTCGCGATGGCAACGCCGAAGAGCGCCAGCGGCAACTGCATGAGGCGGTTTGAGTTGTAGAGGGCCGTGACCGATCCGTGGACAAGAAACGTCGCGCATATCGTATCGACAAATGCGTTCACCTGATCGACCGATAGCCCGATCATCGCTGGAATCATGAGGCTCACGACTTGAACGGAACTGGGGTGTTTCCAGTTCCAATTGAATTTGAGCTTGAACCCTTCCTTTAAGAGCGTAGGAACCTGAATAAACAAGTGCCCTGCTCCGCCGATCACGACCGAAAGGCCCAGCCCAACGAGCTGATTGTCCAAGGATAAATGCCCCGTGAATCTCATGAGCAGAGGTATGAAAGCGAATAAATACGCGATCTCAGCGATCGATAGCATGGCGGGGGCGATCGCCGGAAGGAAGAAATGTTTAAGGCTGTTCAAAACGCCGCTCAAAAGCGCGGCCAGACAGATAAAGAAAAAGAACGGAAATGTTAACCGCGTGAGGATCACCGTCATTCTGAATTTTTCCGGATGGGCTTCAAAGCCTGGCGCGATGATGCGAACAATGTAAGGCGCAAAAATAATGCCCAAAACCGTTAACGCAAAAAGTATCACTAACAGGCTCGAAAAAAGCGAGCTCAAGAATTTTTGAGTTTCTTCCTTAGACTCATTTTTGAGTGATTTGGAAAAAACGGGAACAAAGGAGGACGCGAGCGCCCCCTCTCCGAACAATCGGCGCAGAAGATTTGAAATTCGAAACGCGGTGTAGAAGGTATCCGTCACGGCCTCGCCGCCAAACACATAGGCCACGGAAGCGTCGCGGATGTATCCCAGAACCCGCGAGATCATGGTGGCGCCCGAGAACCTGCCAAAGCGTTCGACGAGCGCCAGATGCGCGTCGTTGGATCCTTTTTTATCTTCTTTTTCTTCGTTCATGTCATTGATCATTAGATCGTATTTTTCTATAATCTTCCCCTATGGCAAAACTTAAGACCGGCCGACATACCTCGGCCATTAAAGCATTCAGACAGTCAGAGCGTAAAGCCCAGCACAACCGTTTTATCCGGAGCAAGATCCGGGACATCGCTAAGAAAGCGGAATCGGCTATTGCTGGTAAGAACAAAAGCGAAGCCCAGAAACTTTTACCGGAGTGTTTTTCTGCATGGGACAAGGCGGCGAAGGTGGGAGTTCTCCATCAAAACGCAGCGTCCAGGAAGAAAGCCCGGTTGTCTGAACGCGTCGCAGCTCTCTCCTAAAGAATCCCCGTCAACTTACAGGCTTTGGATCAGCCGCTCAAACGCGGCTGACTCGGCGCCGTGGCCTGACTTGAGCAAATGATCCAGTTTTTTCATTTGGTGTGTGGCGCTGGCCGATTTTTTCTCGCCTAGAATTTCCCTATTTTTCCTCACCGAACGCGCAATTAAATTCAGCAGCAGCAGAGGCTCTTCGCCTTGAGCCAAACAGTTTTTTAAGACGGTTCCGGCTTCTTTCATTTGTCCCTTCTCTAACGCGTCCGTTAAATCCCAAATCGACTCCCCGCGCTTAAAACTCATGGTTTGCCGCACCTCATGAACCTCGATCGAGGATTTTTTCCCCACATATAGCACCAGCTTTTCAATTTCCGATTTTAATTCAGCAAGGGATTCTCCACCCTCTTCAGACAGGAGCATCGCGCCTTGAATGGAGATTTTTTTGCTGTATTTGGACAATTCCTGCTGTATCCACTCGGGTCTCCGGTCTTTATAGGGTTTCCAACATTTTACCACGCTTCCCACTTGCGTGACGGCTTCCGTTAAAGCGTGGTTCAGGTTCGTCGCGTTAGGCCTGTCGTTCCAGAAAAATACCACTGACGTTGACGGATTGGGATTTTGTAAATATTCGGCGATGGATTTTTTGAAAGCGTCCGGAAGCTTTTCTACGTGATGGACCACCACTAATTTTTTTTGAGCGCCAAAGGGAAGAGTGGAGCATGATTCAATGATCGCATCGGCCCCATTCGTGGTTCCGTTCAAGGATTCGTAATTAAATTCGAGAAACTCTTGGCCATAGCGGCTAAAAAATGCGTTTTCAAAACTTTTGAAGCAATCCTCCAGCAGCGTAGCCTCCTCTCCGATCAATAGGAGGAGAGAGGGAATGGCTTGCGGGGATTTAATGCTTTTCAGGAATTGAGCGGAATCAACGGTAGGCATTCTAATATTTAATCTTTTGTTTGCCGGCTTCGCCTTTAGGCACCGTTCGATCCAGTTCTCCCGTTACTGAGCCGAAGCCTTCAAGCGTCCTTCGGTAAATGTCGCGGGCCATTTTATCCCAGACAATTGAACGGGCTTCTTCTTCCGTGATTCCGCCCGGTCGGGTTTCCACAAAGTAACGGTGAACGCTCTGCAAATTCGTTTCCTGCCACAGGATTTTATTTTCAACCTTGTCCCAAAAATAAATATTGACCAGCACGCGCAGTTTCCTTTCCTGGACGATGAGGTTTTCATCGTAGGAAACGGGTTCGTTGAAATATCGCTCGATTTCAGCGATGATCAGGCCGTCGGCGAGCCCTTCTCCCACCAACGGGTATGAGCCTCCCCGAGTGAATTCATCCTGAAGGCGGAGTGTTAATTTATCTTCAAGGCCAAAAAAAGTCGTATTGTTTTTGATGGGGCGAAGCCCCAGTTTTTTGATGTGTTGAGGGATCAAAATCGATGAAGGCGTATAGGCGTAGGGGCAGGCTATGAACACGAGGGAGCACAATAAAATAAAACTGGATAGCTCCGAGATTTTTATAATGCGTGATTTCATTTTGACGCCTCGCTCGCCGTAATAACTGGCGCGATAAAATTGACTAACCTTCCTGGCACGAACTTATATTTGGACAGATCTTCGACTGAGTTTTTGGCGGCGATCATTTTTCGCGCCAAAATTATCACTTCGCTTTCAACGATAGCGGACTCCGCGGCGATCGCAATTCTCCCACGAAGTTTTCCGTTCACCTGAATGACGATCTCCAGCTCCTTGTCTTTTATAAGTTCCGAATTATATTTTGGAAACGGAACGTCGTGCAGGTAGACCTGCGTGAATCCGCAGTTCTGCCAAATCTCGGAGGTGATGTGCGGCGCGAATGGAAATAGCAGGGTGAGTAATGTTTTGAAGGATTCCTGGGACGCGGCATCGCCCGGGTTCGCATAGTCTGAAATCGCGTTCAATAATTCCATGAGGGCCGAGATCGCGGTGTTGAACTGGAAGTCGCGCTCAATGTCGTCTTGGACGCGCTTAATGGTTTGATGCGTTTTCTTTTGGAGCGCGTTCGCCAAGCCGCTTGGCGCGGTTCCAGTTGGCTTCCCCTCCGCGATTTTTTGCGCGAGCCGCCAGACGCGATTTAAGAACCGCCAGGACCCCTGCACGCCGTCTTCGGACCATTCGAGCTGGTTGCGCGGGGGCGCTGCGAACAGGATAAAGATGCGCGCGGTGTCAGCGCCGAATTCGCTGGACATGTGCTCCACCGCGACGATATTACCCTTGGATTTTGACATGGCCGCGCCGCCCAGAGTGACCATTCCTTGCGTCAGCAATCGTTCGAACGGTTCTTTGTTGTTCACGAGGCCTAAGTCAAAAATCACCTTGTGGAAAAATCGGGAGTAAACGAGGTGCATGCAGGCGTGCTCGATGCCTCCGATATACTGATCGACCGGCATGGCTGCGTTCGCTTTTTTCGAATTGAACGGGGCCTGCTCGTTCTTGGCGTCGGTGTAGCGCAGGAAGTACCAGGACGAATCGCAAAAGGTGTCCATGGTGTCGGTTTCG
>JANLTE010000219.1:0-4523 GCA_031362785.1 Elusimicrobiota bacterium | reverse complement strand
CCTGCGGCTGTCGAGAAGGTTCTTCAAATTATTGCCGAATCTAACTATCGCATGTTTGGGGACATCCCAATCAATCATCTGGAAGTCATTCTTTTGGACCGTCCGAAGGAATCTAAAAGGATTGCCGCCCTTCTGGCCGTTCAGGAAAAATATCCCGGCCTGGTCATTACGAAAATCAAAGACGGCACGGTGGTTCCTGGCTTGGATGGAGTGTTTGAAAAAAGATATCCCGGAGATTCAAAACGAAAAATCCTCTGGACCGTGGGGGGGATGGTTGAAGGCATGCAAAACCTGGCCATTGCCGGGACCGTGCCCGGGGCCATCGGCCTTGTGAAGCCGCTTTCCATCAACATGCGCAACAACCCGGACGGCTCCCGCGCCACGGATTTGAGCAACGGATTAAATTTCAGCGCGGATGAAATTAAGGAAATTCGTAAACGCCCCAACGCCGACGACATTCTGTTGGGCCGCAAAGTTTTCACGACCGCCAATGTTCAGGGCGCGGTCGAGGGCCACTTCGCCTTCATTACGGACAACGGAGTGTTCAACCAGCCGGGCATCAGGGAAATTGCGTCCGGAGTTTTCCGCGTTCACACGCTCCATGTCGTGAACGGGAAACCATTTATCGGCGTGGAAGATATTTCCATGAACGATCTCCTCAAGGTGCTTCCGGTCGCCAAAAGCGTTAAAGAGCTGACGGACCGTCTGGCCGGAATTGTGCAGGTGTTTCAGGGAGTGAAAGTTATGGATCCGGAAAGGTTGAGGGAGCAGCTCGGCTACCTTCAATTGGAGGCGAAGTGGAGCCAGGACGATTCGACCCGCCGCATGGCCCAATGGATTCTTGACGAAACAAAATCTGTTTCAACTGACTTGGGCTCACCCGCGTCAGAACCTTGGGTGGAAAATATATACAGTGAACTAATCTTAAGCCTGGAAAATTCAATGCGGGAATTACATTTTTCAGTTGCCCGAATCATCGTTATGGTGGAACACGAGGTGAACCATTTAAAATTGCGCGCAGAACACCCGGAAATGCCGCATGTGTTGGATGAGCCCGTGACCTGGGTTCTCACCGTTGAAAAGCTGTTGGAGCTGGAACTCACGATGCCGCGGGCGGAATGGGAGGATTTAGTCGATACGATTGGCCCGACAGAGTTGTTAAACCAGGCCGAGGCGCTTCGTGCCCTCGTCCCCGAAGATAAGGCGGTCGCCCTGACCGCCATTGCGCTCAGAGTCATCCGGGATCAATATAACGAATCCAGCCCGGACTTACTGCGCCAGATTGCGGCAATGGGTCAGGAGCAGATTCAAGCAGAAATAGTCCGCATCTTGATTAACGAGAAGTATCAACCCTATGTTTATATGTATTCTGAACCTGATGCGGACGCGCCGAGGTCGGATGCACCTCCTAACTCGGAAAATACTTCCGTTCCGGTGAAGGTTCTTGCTCAGAATCTGCCATCGCTCCCGCATGGTCCGGAATTTATTAAGCAAGCGTTAAAGCTGTTAGAACAAAGCGCAGTTGATCCTATGCCGGGCAACTCCAGAGTCTTCGTCCTAATTCCGGGAAACCACGGCGACGCGTATATGATATTTTTGAAACATCTGATTGAAGAATTGGATCAGCTCTCGTTGAGCATTGAAGCCAGGGAAGTTTATAGTGGAGTTAAAAATGCTCCTGAAGTTATAAAAACCCTTTCTGCGTATCTGTTAAAAAAACTTGCGCAGCTCCAAGCTGGCGAAAGTTGGAATATGGACGACATGGGCGATGAAATTAAAATTTTATTTGTAAACCCGGACTTGTCGATGATATTTTCCAATGAGACTTTTCATGTTGACGGACATGGCGGGGTAGAGTTCAATTTGAGCGTAGGCGATGATGGAAAGGGCGGTCCCCGAACACTGAACCTGAAAAGCCACTATGGCGCGAGCGGTCAAAACTTGCTCTCCGTCATGAGAGCCGGCGATTCGGAACTGTATTTAGAAGGGGGCTACCTCGTGCTGGACCTTCAAAGCGGTCCGGCCCCTGCCGGGCATTCCGTCGCACCGAGCGTTACTGCTGAAACCGCAGAGAGAGCTCAACCCCTCGTCGCCCAGGAGTCCGTTGATGAATTGCTGCGCAGGGTTCGAAACCTTTTTGACGGCGAAGTTTTGGACGGGTCTGAAGTGATCAGGGTTAGGGACGATGTCGCCGAAGCGGCCGCCATTATTGCCCTGTCAGGAAGGGAGGGTGAAGTATGGTCGGTTGGAAATATAACCCCATCGGCACAAAAGGACCTTAAAGATGCTTATCGAGCTCTGGGGCTCGTGGAAAACCTGATAACTTTGGAGTATACGCGCGGTTCAGATTTTTCGCGCATTTTGACCGATTTGAAGCGTAATGTGAGGGAACGCGGCATTCTCATTGCATATGCGAAAGCCGTCGCAGACCTCGCCGCCTCTCCAAGTCTGCAGTCATCTTTTGACTCGACGGAGCGGGATAATTTTAGCGGCGAAATCCAGAGAAAACTATATCAGTTATCGGTGGATATGGCTCCTGGTTCCGCTGACTCGCCCCGTGTTTCAAAGGCGCTGCTTCAGTTAATAACTTTGATAGAACTGAGTCCGCTGAATGCCAGCGGCGGATATGTTTTCAATCTTACCGGTCTGCGCGCGTCGGTAGCGAATCAAATACGGCTGTCGATCGAAGAATTAAACTCTGCTTCGGATGGTCGTATGGGCGATGTGTCATCGCAGCAACTTTTAGATTTACAAAATTTTTTGAGTGCAGAAAATAGTTCCGCCGGCCATGGCGCTATGCCCTATCCGTGGGTCATGAGCTGGAAGCATCCGCTACAGTCCGTGCGGTCGCTGGCGCAGTGGGGCATTGTTTCATTTAAGGAGCTCCGTCACGTTGCCGCGGCAAAACTGCTGGGTCTGCCGGTTCTATCGGTGCAGATTGGCAGAAATCATGGGTTGGTTGAAGTTCAAAAATCAGATTCACGGATTAAAAACGCTCTTTTCCTCGTCGCCGACCCGTTGGGCGACCTTTTAATTGCCGTTGCGCTTATCTCAGCCGGAATCGCGTTACCGGTTTGGCTTGGAACGCATTCCAACGATTGGCCGATCGTGCTCGGCGCAGCAATGGTGAACGCGATTACCCTGCCGCTGGCCACTCTCTTCGCTCTGTCCGGCACTTCCGGTTCCAGGAGCGATTGGAGCTCACTCAGGGCTACTCTTTCGAATCGCGGCCACGCGGTCCGCCTCGCCGGTAGCGCGGGGCTTGCGCATATTGTAGCTCCGCCTCTTTCTCGCGGGCCGGATTTTCTAAATTCCGCTCTGCGATTATTAAAAGATAACAATGTTTCGAGTATCAATGGTTTTCCTAACGCTTTTTTTCTGCATCCTGGCAACGAGCCTTATGGTGATTTTATGGAATACTTTGTGGCCGCTATTGAATCTCTAAGAATGAAAGACAGTTTTGATCCCGTGATTCGAGCGTTTTTAAACCGGCTCCAGACCGCTCTTCTCAGTGAACAATTTAACGATGATTCCATAATTCAAGATATTGAGGAGTTTTTGAGCTCCTCCAACCGAACGGACTGGCTTAAGGAAAATGGGTTTAGACTGGAGCTGCAATCCACGGATAAGGGACAACCCAATGCCCTATTGACCTATCAATTCGAAACGCCTGGTTCAAACAGCCTTCCCGGAAAAAATCGTCTGGTATCCGTTACTTTATCTTTCCTGAAGGGTTCGATCCTGTTCAGGCATGAGATTGCGCCTCCTTCTATAGACCCTCGGCCTGGCACAAATTCTGTTCCCTTCCAGGATATTGACGAAAGAGTAACGCTGCGAGCGGTCATCGATTTACTCTCTAGAATAAAGTTAGCTATCAATTCCCATGAGCCATCATTGAAAGTCTTAGATCAATTGGCTAATCGAGCCTATGAGATGACCACTGCAATTTCTTTGTCCTCATCGCATTCAAAACTATGGCAGGTCGATAAAGATGGAATACCCCCTCATCTTGCGTTAGAACTTAAATCTGCCATTCGTGTGCTGCATAGCTATCTGACCGTTGAGCATTTAGAAAATAATGTTGGATTGCAGCTGAATAGTTTGGGTAGGAGTCCTAGGCCCGTGAGTTTCACCGACGCAATTCCTTTGATTGCTGATAAACTTCGACATGAGTCATTACGGCGCCAGAGAGATTATTTTCAAGTCTACGCAATAATCTTAAGGAATGAGGTTCGTGAATTGACGGCTGCGGCAAAAGACCCTTCTGCCTCATCGCAAGAGGTAGTCAAGTCTTTAATGCGGTTGCTAGCTATTCTTGAAAGCATCCAACCGTCCAATTTTAGGTACGACGATTTCCAAAGATCAATTAAAGAAGTATATGGGGAGGCAAGCAGGAATCTAGCTGGATTTACCTTTAACGATTCTGATCTCGATATTACAGAACGCGTTAATGTGTTATGGATTGCGCTTCAAGATAGGATGACGGCACATGTGGGCCCAGTCAAAAGACGTTTCGTAATGGC
>JANLTE010000212.1:0-1836 GCA_031362785.1 Elusimicrobiota bacterium | reverse complement strand
GTTGGCCGAGTGGTTTAAGGCGCTGGTCTTGAAAACCAGTGTGGGGAAACTCACCGGGGGTTCGAATCCCTCACCCTCCGAATTTTCTATGAACTGCATTCTTGGAATTTCAGCCTACTATCACGATAGCGCCGCCTGCATCATCCGGGACGGCGTCATCGTCGCGGCCGCGCAGGAAGAAAGGTTTAACCGCATAAAACACTATTCCAAGTTTCCCGCGGAAGCCATTCGATATTGCTTGAAAGAAGGCCAAGCGGGATTCGGCGACCTGACGCACATTGTTTTCTACGAAAAACCTCTGCTTAAATTCGATCGCCTCATTGAAACTTACTTGAGCTTCGCGCCGTTGGGCATCCGATCTTTTTTAGCGGCCATGCCCTCCTGGCTGAAAGAAAAACTCTTCATCCATGAAAATTTGAAAAAAGAGTTTTTAAAACTGGAAGATGGATTGGATAAATCCAAGCTACCCCCCATATTGTTCGGAGAGCACCACGAGTCGCACGCGGCGGCCGCGTTTTTCCCTTCCCCCTATCAAAAAGCGGATGTGTTATGCATGGACGGCGTGGGCGAATGGGCCACCACTTCCGCATGGAAAGGCGACGGAAACCGCATCGCTCCGCTTTGGGAAATTTCTTTCCCGCATTCGCTAGGTCTGCTCTATTCGGCTTTCACTTACTATACGGGCTTTACGGTTAACTCGGGCGAATATAAAATGATGGGTCTGGCACCCTACGGCAAACCGGTTTATGCGCAAAAAATTTACGATTATTTAATCGACTTAAAAGAAGACGGAACTTTTCGCTTGAACATGGACTATTTCAACTATTGCGCCGGGTTCACGATGACGAGCGAAAAATTCCACGCTCTGTTTGACGGCCCGCCGCGGAAAGCGGAATCCCCGATCGGGCAGAAAGATATGGATCTGGCGCGTTCCATTCAGGAAGTCACCGAAGAAGTGATGTTGCGCCTGGCGCGCGGCCTCCAGAAAGAAACCGGCGGAGAAAACCTTTGCCTCGGAGGAGGAGTCGCCCTGAACTGCGTTGGAAACGGCCGGCTTTTGAGGGAAGGTCCTTATAAAAATATTTGGATCCAACCCGCGGCGGGAGACGCCGGAGGAGCTTTGGGCGCGGCGCTTTTGGCCCACCACCATTTTTTAAACGAGCCGCGGTCGGCAAACGGTTCAGACGACAGCCTGCGGGGAGGTTTTCTCGGGCCATCCTTCACCGATGACGAAATTGAAAGCGCTCTAAACGATAAAGGCGCGAATTTTGAAAAACTGACCGCCGATCTACTGGCGGACCGCGCCGCTGAGGAGTTGGCGGGTGGAAAAGTGGTCGGATGGTTTCAGGGGAAAATGGAGTTTGGGCCAAGAGCGCTCGGCGCCCGGAGCATCATTGGGGACGCGCGCAATCCAAAATTACAATCCATCCTGAATTTGAAGATCAAGCGCCGCGAATCGTTCCGGCCATTCGCTCCGTCGGTGTTACGGGAAAAGGTAAACGATTACTTTGAACTTGACGCGGACAGCCCCTACATGATGATCGTTGCGCCCGTAAAGCAAAAGCGGCGCATCGCTTTAAAGGAATCGGAAAAGGACCTTCGAGGGATCGAGCTTTTGAACGTCCCAAAATCCGACATCCCCGCGGTGACGCATGTGGATTATTCGGCGCGGATTCAGACCGTGGACTCCAAAACGAACCCCCGATATTACTCTCTGATAAAATGCTTCGAAAAGAAAACGGGATGCGGCGTGATCGTGAACACTTCATTTAATGTTCGCGGCGAGCCCATCGTATGCACCCCAACCGACGCCTACCGCTGCTTCATGCGCACCGA
>JANLTE010000208.1:0-2276 GCA_031362785.1 Elusimicrobiota bacterium | reverse complement strand
GAAACTTCGCCTCGTCGTCGGAAACATTGGAGATTTCTTTCAGGATATTAATTTCATCTTCGTAAACTCGCTTCTGTTTCTCGACGCTTTGCTCCTCTTCCTGAAACCGGTTCTGCAGCTCTTCTAGGGTTTTGAGGGGGTCTTCCTCGCGGATGCGGCTGCGCAGTTCCGCGAAAAGCTGAAAAACGGCTTTGGTTTTCATTACGGGATCACCAGCACTTCGTTTTCTTTGGGAACGCCGCGGATAATTTTAGATTCGTTCACGTCGTAAATTACTTGCCACTGGTTCGGGTCGCCGTAGTATTTCTGCGCGATGCCGCGAAGAGTCTCACCCTCGATCACGCGGTGCTTGCGCGGGTCGCCCGTGAACGGCGGACGCGCTTCAACTTTAGGATTGGCGCGTTCTTCCTTGCGCTCCATCTTCGCTCTTTTCTCCAGTAACTTTTTCAGCTCATCGTCGTTTTGGCGAAGCGATTCCTGTCGGTCCTCGATTTCATTTTGCAGTTCCTTCAATTCCTTGAGCGCCTTTTCCTTTTTATCGCGCGCCAGCTCAAGATCCGATTGAATTGATTCATAAAATTCTTTCGATTCCTTGTTGGAAGTGTTGAGCGTTTCCTGTTTCGATTCGAGGTTCACGACTTTATTTTCCACTTCATCGGCTTTTTCGAGCCGCTCCTGATAAAAGTATTGCGCCAATAGCGGCACGCCGAAGCGATAGGTCACCGACACGAGCACGCGGTCGTTGGGCTTTGCGGATTTCTCAATTTGAAAACCGTATCCGATGTCGAGCTGAACGGGAGGAAGCACGGCTCCGAGCCCGAGCGTGAATTGCCGGGACCCTTCTTCGGGCGGCTCTGTCGATCCCATCCGGAACAAGAGCAGTTTTCTAAAGAACGCGATCTCTACTCCCGGGAAAAATCGCCCGATGCCGTTCGCTATTACATAGTCCAGCGACAACGTCGATTGCGGGTTTTTCCAGGCCGCGCCGAAGCGGTACACGACGGGACCTGAAATTGACTTCATGTTCATTTCCTGAATCGCCAGCGCGGTAGTCCAGCCGCTCGTGAGCGGAGCATCGCCCTCGTTAAACTTATATAGGAATCCGAGATCCATCCCCGCTCCGAACCCGCCATTGTTACCGCCGCGATCGCGCAACCGAAGCGTCATCCCGGCGCTTAAATTTTTCATCTCCGATATGAGTTGAGTCTTCGCCGGCAGAACATCCATGATGTTTGCGCCGAAGGAAGCGCCGAAACTCGTGTAAGTCGCGTCGCCCTCGCGCCCCGTGCGGTGCAGCATGAATCCGGTCGTGCCGTACTTCCAATACGGTCTGTACGCGTCGAGCGGCAGCGCGCCCGCGAAGTGGATCTCGCTTTGCGGAAAGGGATATTCCGAATACGACCGCCCGGCCAGCCCCGAAACTTCAATGTGCTTTACATTGCTCAGCCCTGCGGGATTAAAAAACATCGCGTTATAATCGTTGGCCACCGCGGAAAAACCGTTCCCCATGCCGTAGGCGCGGGCCGATTCGGGCCTCGGGCTCACAGCGCGCGATTGAATGGGAAAAAAAGCGGAAGCGGCAAGCCCAAGGATGGAAATCCAAATTCGTCCTCGGAAGGATCGGCGTGAAGAAATATCAGCGGCGTGAGTTGTCAATGCGTTTTCATTCTATCACAATCGTAAAAAAAGGTAAAAGATCAAAGGCCAAATAGATTATTTGATACAATCGAAAATCGGGATGAAAATGCAAGTTGTATTTATCGCGCTGGGGAGCAACATCGGAAATCGCCTGAGGAACTTGCATCTGGCGGCCGGCGTTATGCGAAACCATGAGAATGTGCGGATGCTCGCGGGTTCAAAAATCTATGAAACCGCTCCGGTGGGTCCGCGGCAGAGAAATTTTTTAAACGCCGCAGTGAAAATCGAGACCGAGCTCCGTCCGCTGGAACTGCTCGCGCTGCTCAAGAGGATCGAGCGGGCCTTCGGTCGGGAAGTTATAGAAAAATGGGGACCGCGCCCCATCGATTTAGATATTATTTTTTACGGACAAAAGCGCGTAAAATCCCGCGAGCTCGAAATCCCGCACCCTCGATACCATGAGCGTAAATTCGTGCTAAAACCCCTTTGCGACATTGATCCATCCTTCAAGCCGCTCGGCTCCTACCTCTCGGTTTCCCAAATTCTTTCTCGATTGACAGACCCCGGTCAAAAAGTTAAACTCCATAGCCAGCAAATCCTCGAAGGAACGAAATAATCCAATGAATAAAATCACGACT
>JANLTE010000200.1:0-4032 GCA_031362785.1 Elusimicrobiota bacterium | reverse complement strand
TGTCGTGCAGTTCCGGGTTTTCTTCTTCGGCACCAGTGGCCGCAACGGGTTCAAGCGCCATTCCGCATTTGGGGCAACTCCCGGGTCCCGTCTGCCGGATTTCAGGATGCATTGGGCAGGTGTAGATGGTATTTGAATCGGTCGGAATTTTCGTTGATTTTATGTCAGATAGGTTTCCCTGTGTGTTTAAGAACATCTCGGGATTTTCGTCGAATTTATCGACGCAATGCATCGAACAGAAAAAATAATTTTCCCCGCGATGCTCGGATCGATACAATGATGAGCCGTCCACATCCATGCCGCAGACAGGGTCTTTTGTTGTGAGCTGCTTCATGTGTGGATTTTATTACTTTCGGAGGGATCGTCCTAGGGGAATTGACCCCAGTCGAGCGATTTTGATATAGTAAGAGCGGTTTTTTAAGCCGTTTTGCGGGTGTGGTTCAATGGTAGAACAGGACCTTGCCAAGGTTCAGACGTGGGTTCGATTCCCATCACCCGCTCCAGATTTTATAGCTTGTTTTTTTGAAGACGGATTTTACTGCAGGTGGGGTTTGTTGCGCACGATAGGTCTTCGGGCGCCGAAACCCTCATCGGTGTCGTGCCAGTACCGGACTTTCTTCTCGCCGTATTTCCAACAGAGTAATACTTCCTCGTTGTCTTCGGCGCTCAGGTGCATGAAATCAACCAGACCGATCGATAAATCTTTGATGAGGCCGCCCATTTCCATGATGGCGTCCAGCTCCACTTTGGCCTGTTCCAGCAAAAAGTGCGCCTGGGATTGCCGCATTTGGTGATGCGCTATAAAGTCGGGTTCCGATTCGCGATCTTCGGGCACCTTCTTGCGAACTTCCTGGAGGATGCTCTGCGCGTTTTCGCGGAGCGCCCAAAAGTTCTGAAAGTGCTCTTCCATTTTCGGGATGAGCACGTTTACTTCGTCGGCGCTGAAATAGTGGTTCTGTTCCAGTTCGTCCATGACGATTATTATATCATACTTCCTCCGATTGCGAGGTCAGGGCGGATTTGTTAAAATAACCCCATGACACAGATCGCCGTCAAAGCCGCACCCGAAAATTTACTGCTCGCCAAGCCGCGCGGTTTCTGCGCGGGCGTCGAGCGGGCCATAGAAATCGTCGAAATCGCCCTCAAAATCTATCCGCCGCCCGTGTATGTTTATCATGAAATCGTGCATAACACCTATGTCGTGCGGGACCTGGGCAGCCGCGGGGCGATCTTCGTTAACGGAGTTGACGAGGTTCCTAACGGCGGCGTGCTTATTTTCTCCGCGCATGGGGTTTCGCCTGAAATCCGCGCGCTCACGAAAGCTAAAAATTTAAAGATTATCGACGCCACCTGCCCGCTCGTGACGAAGGTTCACATGGAAGCGATCATGTTCGCGAAGCAGGGAAAGACCATCATTTTAGTTGGCCACGAAGGTCACGATGAAGTCGTGGGCACTATGGGCGAAGCTCCCGAGCGGATCGTTTTGGTGGACACTCCCGAAGATGTTTGGAAGCTTGAAGTGGAAAATCCGGATGAAGTCGCCGTCATTACCCAGACCACGCTTTCGTTGGACGATACCAAGGCCACCATCGATGCCATCAAGCAAAAGTTTCCCAAGGTTGTTTTCCCCCAGAAGGAAGACATTTGTTACGCCACCACCAACCGCCAGATCGCGGTGAAGGATTTGGCGAAAAAGGCCGATTTGATTTTGGTGATCGGTTCCGAAAATTCTTCGAATTCGAAGCGCCTGGCTGAAGTTTCGAAAGACAAGGGCGTCAAAGCTTATTTGATTGACGATGTGACGAAAATCAACCCCGCCTGGTTCGAAGGGGTGAAGACCGTGGGTATCACGGCCGGCGCATCGGCGCCCGAACATTTAGTTGAAGAAGTGATTCAGTATTTTCGTAAACTTGGCGTTACAACTGTGAAGGAAGAGGAAAGCGTTCAGGAAAGCGTTAAATTTGGCCTTCCGCCGGAACTCACAAAAGTCTAAAGCAGTACCTTTTTAGTCCCCCCGCCGTTACTTCACGAGTTTCATCTTCATTTTCTTTTCGAGCGAGAGTACTTTCTCTTTGATGCGGTTGGGCCGCGCGTCTTTACGGTCGTCTACGGTGATCGAGATGCTCACGCGGTCGCATTCGCGCAGCAGCGTTTTGCGGCAGCGGTCGATCAGGTTCATGACGGCGTTCCAGTCTCCCTCCACAGCTGTCCCCATGGGCCCCACTTTATAAGGAAGCCCGCTTTTAGCGACCAGCATCATCGCCTTGGCGAGGGTGCCGGAGAGTGAATCGGTTTTGGTTCCAATCGGGGTGAGCGTAAATTGAACGATCATCAATCCTCCTTTCGCAGAGCTCTGAACTTCCTAGCTGAGCTGCATCATGCGCTCGAGCGCGCGGCGCGCATTGGACGCCTCGGGTTCGGGCACGGTGATGCGGTACTGCAAATCTTCGAGCGACCAGAGCACTTTTTCCAGCGTGATTTTCTTCATGAACTCGCAGGTCGCCTCCGATGCCGCCGGGTAAAAAATTTTTTCGGGATTTTCTTTCTCTAACCGGTGGATGATCCCCGTCTCGGTCGCGATGATGAATTCCTTTGCCGTTGAAGTTTTCGCTTGTTTAATGATTCCATCAGTCGATAAAATGTGGTCGGCCAGTTTCATGCTGGCCGTTAAGCAGCCGCATTCGGGGTGCATGAGAAATTCGGCCTTCGGGTGATCTTTCTTTAGCTGGACGATAGGTTCGGGGCGGATGCGCACATGGGTGTGGCACGAACCGTTCCACAAATGAATTTTACGGTTCGTGTTGGCCCGCACCCACTGGCCTAAGTACATGTCGGGCAGAAACAATATTTCCTGATCGGCCGGGATGGATTCGACGATTTTTTTAGCGTTGCTCGAAGTGCAAATGACGTCGGACTCGGCTTTCACGGCGGCCGTCGTGTTGATGTAAGCCACTACCGCCGCGCCCGGGTGTTCTTTCTTCCAAGCGATGAGCTGCTCCGCCGTGATGCATTCGGCGAGAGAGCATCCGGCCTCTAAGTCCGGGAGCAGAACGGTTTTGTTTGGATTTAAAATCGCAGCCGATTCCGCCATGAAGTGCACGCCGCAGATGACGACGACGGGGCTGTCCACTTTCGCCGCGTACTTCGCCATGCCGAGCGAGTCGCCCAGATAGTCCGCGATGTCTTGAATTTCTGGCAGCTGATAGTTGTGCGCGACGATCACCGCGTTCCGCTTTTTTTTAAGCTCGAGAACTTTATCGATTAAAGGGTGGCTTGTAGTTGCTGGCATAAGATCGGTTTCCGAGTAGCGCGCCTATAATCCCGGCGCCGGGATTTATCCGAAGAGTTTTTGTTTGCGGGTTTGAAGCTGGTCCAGGGAATCTTTAGGGGCTTCCACCTCGCCCATACTTTCGTGGCCCGAGCCCGGACCGTGGTAGTCCGATCCGCCTGTCACGACTAAATTATATTTCTTCGCGATCTGAAGGAAATTCCCGATCTGGCTCGGGGAGTGCGACGGGTAATTGACTTCGATCCCCTGCAGACCTTCCTGCGCCAGCCCCGCGATGGCCTGTTCGGAAACATAGTACCCGGGGTGAGCGAGCACCGGAATTCCCTTGCAGGCTAAAATGGTCTGGATGGCGTCTTTGGGCGTCGGGCCCTGATAAAAAACATAAGCCGATTTTCCCTTCGCGAGATATTTATCGAACGCTTCCTTGCGGGAAAAAACAATTCCTTTTTCTTTCAGTTTATCGGCGATGTGCGGGCGGCCGACCGCGGCGGACGCTTTGTCCGATTTAAAATCGGACAGCGACAACCGGATGCCCATGTGGGTTAATTTATCCAAAATCATTTTGGCGCGGGTCTGGCGCATGTCGCGGTGCTTTTGGAGCGTGGCCTGGAACTCCGCGTTACTTTCATCGATGTAATAGCCGAGCACGTGGACCGACGATTCGGTTTCCTGCGTGTTGATCTCGACCGCCGAGATGACCTGCATGTTGAACTCTTTGGCTTTCGCGCGGGCCGCGACGAGGC
>JANLTE010000175.1:0-3504 GCA_031362785.1 Elusimicrobiota bacterium | reverse complement strand
GCTCGATGGGTCTTCCTTAATAAGCTTGGCGCCGCCCACTTTCGCGGCGCAAAGAAAAGCGATGTCCATATCCGCGAACACGTTTTTTGCTTCCTCAGGATTTTTCAGATCGCAATACAGGACTTCGAGATTTTTATGGGTGAGGGTGATTTTGCGAGATTTGTACTGGGTGGCTCGAACGTTCGCGCCTTCATCCAACAGCTTCCGCATCAGGCTTTGACCGCTCATTCCCGATCCGCCGCAAATTAGGACGTTTTTTCCTTTGTAGTAGTTCGACCCCATCAGCGGAGAGGAATTTCGGTTCTTTGCGCTACGTTGCCGGAGATGAACTCGGAACCCTTCGTGATGTAGGGGATCAAAAGCATGGGCCTATCCCGCTTGGATTTGTTGGGGTAGGAGCCGTGGATCACATTTCCGTGAAGGATCAAAACGCAGCCCTTCTTCATGAGGAGGTCAACTTTTTTATATTTGGAGGGAACGTCGACGCAATGGCCGGGGTTCGTCCCAGAATCCTCCTGAAAGCTTTTAACTTTAACGTTGGGCAAAAGCGCTTCCTTGTGCGATCCGGGGTAAATATACATGCCGCCGTTTTCCGGGTACTGATCCGCGAATGGGATGTTACCCGTAAGATAAGCGCCCCAGCGGGCCTGCGGATACGCATTGTCTTGATGGGGGTTCCAAGCTTGCTCCGCATAGGGGCTTCCGGCTTTTTTGAAAAGAAACATTGTTTGGAGCCCCACCACTTCCGCGTTTTGCAGCGTATTGAGTATCGTGACGATTTTGGGGTGCTTCATCATGGCCCTGATTTCAGCGACTTCCCTGTCCAGATTCATGATGCCTGCAAACTTTTCATCGGCGCGGGACTCAAAAATTTTGAGCGCGCGGTCACAGTCTTCATGGGAAACAACCTCGTCCACGACGAGGTATCCGTTGTCGCTGTAAAACCGAACTTGTTCAGCGGTTAATGCGTAGGTCGCGCTGTTCGTGGAAGGGTTCATAGGGTTGATCTGCCAGGTTAATGCGGTTTGGCGATTTCTGAGTCTTTTATTTTTCCGTCCAATCTTTCAACTAAGTCATGAAGGTGTAAAGCGTCGAAGCGGATTCTCCAGTAATCGGAACTCTTTGAGAACTGCTTGGCCAAAGCCAGGCGGCTTTTGGCGTCTTCCAGATGCCCCAATTTAAAATTGATGAGTCCAAAGTACAGGTTTCCGAGCGCGTTTTCTTTATGCGTCCGGTCGCACATGTTGATAAACATTTTGCGAAGCATCTCGAGTTTTATTTTGCTCTCGAGGTTCCAAAGCTTTTCATAGTTGATTTTATAATCCATGGCGAACCAAATGTCCTTGATTTCGCTTCGGCTCGGGATCCGTTTGGGGTCGCCTTCGAGGAGGTCCACAAATTGTTCAGCATCCTGTCGCTCTTTTTTTTCGCGGCGCACCTGGCCTCCGGTCGAGCCCACATAAGGCCGTTCCGTCCCGTCGATCAGGGATTTTTTATCGATAGTTCCTTGAACCAACGCGTGGTTGGTAATTTCAACTCCAGGGATCAGGTTTAATGGTTGAATGGTGGACCAATCGATTCCAATTTCTCTACCCAGCTTTACCGTGTCCATTTGCTGGCCGATGGTTTCATCCGGAAACCCGCACATGAGGAGCGCTCGGACAAAAATTTGAGGGTGCTTCTTCAGCATGTCCGTACATTGATAGAAGTGCCGGACCCCGCTCGGCTTTTTTACCGAGCGCAAAATTTCGGGGTTGCCCGACTCGATGCCAATGCTTAAAGCGATGCATCCCGATTTGGCCGCGGCGTCCGCGATTTCAGGAGTCATCGCCGAAGCGATGATTCCGTTTGAAGCGTCCCAGGTGATACCTAAATTTCGTTTCGCCATTTCGTTGAAGAGCTCGATGCAGCGCTTTTCGTCGTAAAAAAGGTCGTCGTCCAGCCACATGATGTGGCTAATTCCATATTTTTGCTTTAGAAACTCGAGCTCATCCACCACGTCTTTAACGTTTCGGTTGGACACTCCGTATCCGTTAAAATTCCTGACCGAGCAGAAAGTGCATTGCGCTCGACAACCCACGTTCGATAACACCGTCGCGGCGCGGGTGCCTTCTGGGAAAAGCCAATAATAAACTCCGATGCGGGTGACTGAACTGTATTTATCGATCGGAAGGTCATGGTAGTGGGGGCGTATATTTACGTTTTCGGTCGTCTTGGGGGCGCGGTCTTTCAGGGCGATGTATTCACCGTCGACCAGTGTCGCGAGCTGTGACAGCTTTTCCTGGCCTGCTTTTCCATTGATGAAGTCGATCATGTCTCCAAAACTTGCGTTTCCTTCGTAAAGCGCCACGAAGTCGATGGCTTTGCAGTCGTTTAGAACAAGGTCAGACGCTTGCGAAGTGTGTACGCCACCCGCGATCACGGGCAGTTTCGGGTTATAATCTTTCACATATTCGGCCGTCCTTTTCATTTGACGGTGAGTAATAGTGAACATACATCCCATTCCAACCAGGTCAGGCACAAACTCGTCCAACTTTTCCTTCAGAATTTTTTCCCAGTTTTTATAATCGAAGGCCTGCTCTTTTTTCTTGGCTTCTTCCTGAAGAATGTAGTTTAAATCGAGGATGTCGGTTTGGTAGCCTCTTCGATTTAAATCGGTCGAGAGGACCCCAAGTCCGTAAGGCGGATATACAGGGTAGCGGTTAGCCATCGCGAAATTGATGTCAAAATCTTCCTCGGGAACGTGCGGAGGGTTGACGAGCAAAATCTTGAGGCACCCTCTCGGAAAAAAGCCTTTCACTTTTTCCGCGATTTTTGTCCTCGTAACATCAGCGGTTTCACCGCCTGAGATGGGAATCGATTGGATGGTGCTCATTTAAGTTCTCGTGCCCAAGCGCGCTGACTGCGCCGCCCGATCTTCGGTTTTAAGCAGCGGATGATAAACCGGGGGAAGGTTGCGGACATACCTGTCGAAATTGCGGCAGACCAGATTTGCAAATTGCTGGCCGAGGTCTGTAATCTTTATGCTGTCTTCGGTACTTTCGATAATATTGTCCTGTTCAAATTCTTTTAACGCGGCAACTTCTTCCCTGAAATATTTCTTGAAATCGACGCCGAACCTCGCTTCGATGTTTTTAAAATCGACTTGGAAATAGCTCCGGAGCTGGTGCACCACTTCTCTGCGAATTTCGTCGTCTTGGTTCAGCTTATGCCCGCGAAACACTGGAAAGTTTCCTTTTTGAAGCGCGGCCTCGTAATCGGCGAGTTCGTATTCGTTTTGATAGTAGTACCCTTCCCCCGCGCGGCTGTAGCTGTGAACGCCGATTCCCAAAATATCAACGCAGCGTCCGGGTGTTACGCCAAGCGAGTTCCAAATCATTTTTCCCTGGTCCATAGCTTTAGCCACGTCATCGGTGGGTTTGGCAAAATGATCGTAACCCGTGCGGACATAACCATGTTTTGTCAGGACTTCCAGCGCGTCAAGAAAAAGCAACTTGCGGTCGT
>JANLTE010000168.1:0-2893 GCA_031362785.1 Elusimicrobiota bacterium | reverse complement strand
GCGCTTTACCTGGCCGTCGCGCTTTCGGTCATTGCGGGATTTTTCGTGATGCTTTCCGCTGACTTTCTTGCCGCCATGCAAATACTATTGTATGTGGGCGGCGTTATCGTCATTATCGTTTTTGCTGTCATGCTCTCAAATGTTCAGCAGGTTCAGTCTCAACCGCAAATGAATGATCAGTGGTTTCCTTCCCTTGTGGGCGCGGCAGCCATCCTTGCCATTCTTTTAATCGGCATCCGAAAGAGCGAGTTCATGGTGCAGGCCCCGGTTTTTAAAGCGACTACCGCAGACATCGGGCGGCTTTTACTGCTGGACATGAGCCTTCCGTTCGAAGCGGTGTCTTTAATCTTAATGGCGTCCTTAGTCGGCGGGGTTTTATTTACGAAGCGGGAGCCCAAATGAGTTCGTGCCTGGCGCCCTGCTTAACTCTGGAACATTATCTCTGCGTCGCGGCGATATTGCTCGCCATCGGGATTTATGGGGTTTTAGCCCGCAGAAATGTAATCTGCGTTTTAAAGTCGATTGAACTCATTTTTAACGCGGTCAACATTAATCTCGTCGCTTTCAACCATTATATGCACCCGCAGAATCTGTGGGGACAGGGTTACGCGATTTTCGTCATAGCCGTGGCGGCGGCCGAAGCCGTAGTGGGGCTGGCCCTCGTGCTTGCGATCTACCGGAACCTTCGCTCCGTTAACCTTGAAAACATGAACCTGCTGAAGGGCTAAAGGAATAATATTTTGGATCACGCATACTGGATCGTTCTCCTTCCCTTGATTTCGGCGCTCACGATATTTTTCTTCGGGCGGTTTTTGCCGATGAGCGGATCAATCCTGGGCATCCTCTCGGCCGCGTATGGCCTCGTCCATTCCATTTGCCTTTTTATCGCGGTCCTTAAAAATCCCGGCATGGTCCATGAAGTTTCCGTCACCTGGTTTAGGTTCGGAATTTATCAAACCGAGCTTGGCGTCCTGATCGACGGATTGTCGTCTTTGATGCTCATCGTGGTGTGTCTGGTTTCGCTGCTCGTGCAAATTTATTCGCTCGGATACATGCACGGCGAACCGAGGTTTAAACGCTATTACGCTTATCTTTCTTTCTTCACTTTCTCCATGCTCGTCCTGGTCGTTGCCAACAACCTCCTGCAAATGTTTGTCGGGTGGGAGCTGGTGGGAGTGGCGTCTTATCTGCTCATCGGATTTTATTTTGAAAAAGAAAGCGCTGCCAGCGCCGGTAAAAAAGCGTTCATTACCACGAAGCTCGGAGACCTCGGATTTTTTATCGGCATCATGACGGTGTTCTCTTTACTCGGAACGCTCAACTTTGGACAGTTGTCGGGTCGCGTGAGCGAAGGACTTATTTCAAGCGCCATGTGTTCGTTCATCGCGCTCTGTCTTTTTTGCGGCGCCGCGGGGAAATCGGCGCAGTTTCCATTGTTCATTTGGCTGCCGGACGCCATGGAAGGCCCAACGCCCGTTTCAGCTCTCATCCACGCCGCGACCATGGTGGCGGCCGGCATCTTCATGATCGCCCGCACCTATTTTATCTATCAGCACGGTCCCTTCGCGATGGAAGTTTTGGCGGCGATCGGTCTATTGACGGCGTTCATGGCCGCTTCCATGGCGTTGGTGGCTAACGACATTAAGCGCGTGCTGGCATTTTCAACCGTGAGCCAATTGGGGTACATGACGCTGGCTTTAGGCGTCGGAGGAAGGACTGCCGGCATATTCCACCTGACCACTCACGCGTTTTTTAAGGCGCTCCTATTTCTTGGCGCGGGCTCCGTGATCCACGCCGTGCATACCAACGATATTCGCGAAATGGGCGGCCTCTCCAAAAAAATGCTCTGGACCTTTTGGACCTTTACTTTCGCATGGATCGCGATTTCAGGGATTTGGCCCTTCGCCGGATTTTTCAGCAAGGACATGATTCTTGAAGCGGTTTATGAATCGGGACACTATTTTTATTTTTATGCCGCCGTTTTCGTCGCGTTCATGACGGCGTTTTACATGACGCGCCTTTACCTGCTCGTTTTCGTAACCGAACCGCGCGATCAGGAAAAGTTTGTGCACGCGCATGAGTCGCCCGCGACCATGTTGTGGCCTCTGTCGATTTTGGCTGTCCTATCGCTGATCTCGGGTCTCGCGTTTCACTACGGGATCGACCTTCACTCGTTGTTGGGCGAAGCGGGTCATGCGGCTGAAGAGGCGGTTCAGGGCGGGGGGCATGCGCTCCAGATGCCCGCATGGTTTGTTCCCGCCATCTCAAGTGCCGCCGCGGTGGCCGGAATTTTGCTTTCCTTCATCTTTTACGCTTCGTCCAATAATGCGATGGCGGATAACCTCGCGAAATCCCTTCGGCCGGTGCATCAACTGCTTGCTCGTCGATATTATCTGGATGAATTTTTCATTTACGGCTTTGTGAAACCAGGCGACGCTCTCGCGCGCGCCCTTTCCAATTTTGATCAGAACATTTTTGACCGCTGGGGCATCGACGGCGTCGCGATTCTCACCCTGCAGATCGCGAAAATTAAGGACTGGTTCGATCGGAACATCATCGATGGACTCGTTAACCTGTGGGGGAATGTCGCGCAAGTTTTGAGTTTCATTTTGAGCAAACTTCAAACCGGAATGGTGCAGAATTACCTCTTGGTGGTGGTGCTGGGATTTGCCACGCTGGTCCTGGCGCGTTTCAGGCTGGACCTTGGGCAGATTTTTAGGTTGTTTTAATTCAATTTATCTTATCGATTAAAGGAGTTTCTCTATGGGCCTCTTAAGTACCATCGTTTTCCTGCCGCTCGTCGGCGCCATTACGGTCCTTTTCCTCCCGAAGGAAAAAGTGAACGTGCAGCGCCTCGTTGCGACGCTTTTCGCCGCGCTTTCTTTCGTGATTT
>JANLTE010000170.1:0-3504 GCA_031362785.1 Elusimicrobiota bacterium | reverse complement strand
AACTTTTTACGCGTTTCAAACGCGATCGTTAACGGCGTTTATCAAAGGCTGGTATAAATGATGCTTAAACATTTATTTGCAGCGCTGGTCGTTTTGCTCTCGCCGATTTTAGCCCATTCCGAAATGCCGACCTTCGAAACTTCCGACGGGGTCATGATCGTCGGGGAATTTTACAGGCCGTCCAGCCAAAAATATACGATCATTTTGCACCACGGTCTTGGCAGCGTCCGAGAAGAGTGGACGGGCTTTGCCGAATATCTTGCGTCCGAAGGCTATGGGGTTTTTATCTATGACGCGCGCGGACACGGCAAGAGCACGCAAACGAAGTCCGGAAAAAAAATTGATTTTCACTATTTCTTTGGACGCGGCCTGAAGTCGGAATGGGGACAAATGATCGAGGACATGGACTCCGCCGTTCAATTGTTGTCGAAATCCTACAACATCGACCGCAAACATATCGCGGTGGGAGGTGCGAGCATCGGCGCCAACATCGCGTTTCGGTATGCGGCAACGCATCCCGACGTCCCTTTCACCCTGCTCCTGTCGCCCGGGCTCGACTATCAAGGCATCTCAACCAACGATCTTTTTCCATCGTACCTCAAATCGAGGCGAAGAATTTTAATCGTATCTTCCAAACCTGATCGATATGCCAACCGAAGCGCTCGCGCGTTAAAAGAAGTCTCGAGTTTGCTCGGCGCGGGACCTCTGGCCACCTTTTATACGGAAAAACGGGGCCACGGGACGCAAATGTTTGCGCGCCAAAATCCTAGACAGCCCTCCGAGCTCGAAGCCAAAATATCGAAGTGGATCGGCGCTCAGCAAAACTAATTTTTTTCTCCGCTCTTCTTTGCGCGAATTCCTTTAAGGTCTTCGGCGAAGAAGGAAAAAATCTTCCGTCCCTTTGGAACATCTATAAAACGCTGTCCACTAAAAAATTTGTGGACCTCACTCACGCTTTTAAACCCGACATCCCGCACTGGAACGGCTATCCCAACCTTGAAGTGAAGACGCTTTATGATTATAAGTCCGACGGTTTCAGAGTTTACCGCTACGACATTGTAGGGCAATGGGGCACACACGCGGATGCTCCCTCGCACTTTCACCCGGACTTAAGGAGCCTGGATGAAATTTCAGTTTATGAAATGCTGGCGCCATTGGTGGTGATCAACGTCAGCTCCAAATCGGCCGCCGATCCGGACTATGCCTTAAAGCAGGACGACATTAAGAAGTGGGAGACAATATACGGGAAAATTCCGGAACGGGCGTTCGTGGCGCTTCGGACCAACTGGTCTCTGCGGTGGCCGAACGAAGAGAGCATGAGGAACGCGGACGCGAGGGGAATCATGCACTATCCGGGGTGGAGCGTGGAGGCGTTGAGATTTCTCGTTGAGGAAAGAAACATTGTGGCGATCGGGCACGAAACGACCGACACCGATCCGGGGAGTGAAGTTTCAAAAAGCCGATATCCCGCGCAGACCTATATCCATGGAAAAAATCGATATCAAGTAGAACTCCTCACAAATTTGGATAAATTGCCCGCGAGCGGCGCGATTGTTGTCGTTAGCTTTCCTAAACCCGAAGGTGGAACGGGGTTTCCTGCAAGGGTTTTTGCGATCCTCCCTTAGTATTTTAAATCAGTGGGGGATATCATCCAATCGAACTTGCCGGATTCTCTTTTAAAGCGATCCATCTTTATTTTAACGACCGCGCCCGTGCTCAAAGTGATTCTTTCCTGACTATCCTTCAGTAAATTTTCTGCAATATTGCCCAAGTCCGGCATATGTCCAACTAAAATGATTGATTGGGAGAGAGCGCCTTTCGATTCGAGCGCTTTGTAAACGTTTTCAAAGAAGGCCCCCGAAGCCAATTC
Organism: Elusimicrobiota bacterium; assembly: GCA_031362785.1. GTDB lineage: Bacteria > Elusimicrobiota > Elusimicrobia > 2-02-FULL-39-32 > 2-02-FULL-39-32 > JANLTE01. The sequence continues at coordinate 1,634 of JANLTE010000170.1, read as the reverse complement.
TTCCATCAAATCAACCCCTTTGGCGCATTTGAGTATGTCATGCAGGATCTGGGCCGTTTCGATTGCCCGTCTGTAAGGGCTCGTAAAAATTTTTTGGGGCGCTGAGCCACGCGATAAAACCGTCTGAGCGACGTTTCTGACTTCTGCTACGCCTTGCAGTACCAGCCGCCGGTCGGCGTCCCGACCCGAAAGCGCTTGTCCCTCTGCCTGGCCATGCCTCCACAAATAGATATCCATCGCCTTCATAAATTACCAGAATTTAAGAAAAGTCTCAAGATAATGATTTGGATGCATGACGAGCACCCGATAGCTCTGCCGGGTAAAAATTGATACAATAATGTCTTGGACCCCGTCACTGTTCGATCATTGATCTTTGATCTGGATGGAACCCTTGTAGACTCCTGCGAGGACATTGCTGCATCTCTGAATTACACTTTGGCCACTCTGGGTCTTCCGACTAAAACGCGCGCCGAAGTGGAGCGTTTTGTGGGGGATGGCGTGAAAATTCTCCTGACCAGAGCTGCCGGAAATTCGGACCCCGCATTCCTGGAAAAAGCGGTTCAGATTTTTCGTCCGCACTATTCGGAACATTGCGTGGACCGGACTGAGCTTTATCCAGATGTTAAAGAAATTTTAGAGAATTTCAAGAACAAAAAATTGGGCGTTGTGAGCAATAAGCCGTTTGAAATGGTAATCAAAACGCTCGATCATTTCCGCGTCCGGCATTATTTTCAAAGCGTAATGGGAGCCGAATCGACTCCGAACCGAAAGCCCCATCCCGAGCCGGTTTTAAAAACGCTCGAGATATTGAAAGCGACTAAATCTGACGCAGTGATGGTGGGGGACGGTACAGCGGACATCGCGGCGGGAAAGGCTGCTGGAGTGCTGACTTGCGCTGTGACCTACGGATATCGCAAGCGCGAAGAGCTCGAAGCTGCAAAACCAAATTTTATTATCAAATCCATATTGGAACTCAAGAATCTAATTCACTAAGGAAGGCAGGAGACACCATGTCATTGACCAACGAACAAATTCAACGCTATTCTCGCCACCTGATTATGCCCGAAGTGGGCGTGGAGGGCCAGGAAAAACTGCTGCGTTCCAAGGTTCTCCTTATCGGCGCGGGCGGATTGGGCTCGCCCCTCGGACTTTATCTGGGCGCGGCCGGCGTCGGCACGCTGGGCCTGGTCGATTTTGACGTGGTCGATTTTTCAAACCTTCAGCGTCAAATCATACACGGCACCGAAAATGTGGGGCAGCTCAAAGTGGAGTCGGCGAAAAAAAGGATCAACTCCATCAATCCCGAAGTCAACGTCATCACTTATAAGGATCGTCTTTCTAGCGAAAACATCATGGGCCTCATCAAAGATTACGATGTCGTGATTGTTGGCACCGATAATTTTCCGACGCGCTATCTCGTGAATGACGCCTGCGTTCTTACTCAGAAGCCCCTTCTTTACGGAAGCATTTACCGATTTGACGGTCAGGCCACCGTATTTAAAACTCCCGATGGCCCCTGCTATCGCTGCCTCTATCCGGAACCTCCACCGCCGGGAATGGTCCCATCCTGCTCGGAAGGCGGCGTGCTGGGGATTCTTCCCGGCATCATTGGGGTCATCCAGGCCACCGAAGCC
>JANLTE010000169.1:0-2573 GCA_031362785.1 Elusimicrobiota bacterium | reverse complement strand
TTTCGCCTCGCTGCTGGCGCAATATTTCCATGAAGAATGGAATGAAAAATTCCCCAATCAAACGATTTATTTAATTGAACCGGGCGCGGGCTCAGGGCGCTTAGCCCTAAAAATTCTAGACGAGTGCAAAAATTTCCCGGATTTTTATCGAAACCTGCGCTATGTGGGCATTGAAACGAGCGCGCTTCGGAGGCAAGCGGCGGGGGAAAATTTAAGAGCGCACCCCGCGTTTAAAATTGAAACCGGCTTCAATTTTTCAGAAAACTCCGTAAACGGATTTATTTTCTCTAACGAATTTTTTGACGCCCTTCCGGCGCGGCGGGTCCTCAAGCAAAACGGAAAAATGCTGGAAGTATTTCTGGACCCTACATTGAAAGAGACAGCGAAGGAAATATCGCCCGAAGCGCGGAACTATTTTGACTGGCTGGGAATCGAACCGGCGGAAAGCTGCAAGGCGGAAGCGCAATGCGCTGCCCGCGATTGGATGGGGCAGCTTGCACGGGGACTTAAAAATGGGCTCATCGTTTCTATCGATTATGGACTCAAGGCGCCGGAACTCTACTCGGAAATGCGCCCGGAAGGGACGCTCCTTTGCAATTACCGCCACCAAACGAACCGTAATTTCTTCGAACGGCCGGGAGAGCAAGACATCACCTCTCACGTGAACTTCACGGCCCTGATCAAGGAAGGAGAAAAGTGGGGCCTTCGCCCGCGCTCCTTCCAAACGCAGTCGCAATTTTTTCTGGAGAACGGCGTTGAAAAAATGATGGAAGCAGTGAGTCGTGAACCCGACCCGCGGGCAAAATTTAAAATTTCCTCAGCCATCAAAAGCTTGATCCACCCCGAAGGAATGGGGGGAACCTTTAAAGTCCTGGTCCAGGAAAAGTGACACGCCGTCGGGTTCGTTGATTTAACACGGGATTTTTGGTAAAAAATAGCCGATGCATAACCTGAATAAGGGATGAATGTATGCGGATTTCCGACCTCCTGCCTACGGGAAAAGAGCGTGAAGCGCCTTTTTCCCAATTTATAACTGATTTGAATCCGACTCGCGCCGCCGCGGTCCTCTCGGCTGAAAGCGCCATTATAAAAACCGGCGTTCAAAACCTCGATGAAGATTATTACTTTAAAAAGTTCGCCGCCGATCAGGCCGCGCCCCAATTAACCCCCAGCGGGGTCTACTCGCTGACCATCCAGGCGGCGCGGAAAATTACATCGGGCATTGCTCAAACACCGCCGCAAACTCCCGATCTTGAAATGATGTGCGAAGCGGTGGAACAAATCATGCGCATCGCGGCTACGCAGCGCTCCGCGATTCTGGAATTCATCGAACGATCCACACCTGAAGACCACCTGATAGGACACATCGCCAACGTAACGATTCTTTGCATCGCCATGGCCCAGCACATGGATTGGCCGGCGCCCGCGCAGAAAGCTTTAGGAGTCGGCGCGCTGCTGCACGATGCGGGGCTCATCCTTCATCAGGAAGAATATCTCAAGGCGCGAATTTTCACTCAGGAAGAGCGGCTCATTTGGAACCAGTATGTCGCGGAAGGAGAAGCGCTTTTAAAAAATTTTTTCCCGACCCTCGCCGCTGAGCCTCAGATCATAATTGAAAACATTGTCCTCCAATCCCAGGAAAGAAACGGCGGACAGGGGTTTCCCTGTCAGTTAAAACGCGAGCAAATCAGTCCGGAAGCGCGGCTGGTCGGTCTTTGCGACACTTACGAATCTTACACGCACGCGAGGCCGTATCGCGCCCGGAAACTCCCGTTTGAGGCGCTCCGGCAACTCATGGAATTTTCAGGCGACATGTTCGATGGGAATCTCATAAAACTGTTGCGCGAAACGCTCACCATTTTTCCGCCGGGAAGTTACGTTAAACTGAGCACCGGCGAAGTGGCCCGCGTAACGGATTTGAACCGTAAACTGCCGGTCCGCCCTATCGTTAAAGTGGTGGTGAACGCGGAAGGCGGCGCGGCGCGAAACGAAAAAATAATTGATCTGGCTGAAAATCAGGAAATTTCGATCGAAAATGCGGTCGACGAATGTCTGCTGCAGCTGACTGATGTATCGCTGCTTCTGGAACTTCGAACAAGGCGCTGGTGGCTGGGGTAAGGTAAACGAAATGGACATATTTAATGACATGTATTTATGGATTGGAATCGCGCTGCTCGTCGTTTCTTTCGGCGGCATATTTTGGATCATGCGAACCATCCAAAAGAAACAGGAAAATGAAAACGCGATGCCCAACAATTACGCCGATTTTTTCACGCCGCCGCCGCAAACGAAAGCGGCGATAAGCCCCAAAACGCCCCCCGGGCCCGCGGCTTCAATCGCTGTTGCTTCGGCTCCGGTCTCTGAAGCATCTAAAGTTTCAATTGAAACCGTCGCCGACCAGCTGGGGCGCATCGAGGAGCATTTGCAGATCATCGTTAACAAACTGGACCAGCCCGCCGCACAAACCAAGGTAGAAATTAACGAGGAAATTAAAAACCTCCTCCAAAATATCAAGCCGCAGTCTCCATCCGCGGTTAAAAACGATTCAGCTCAAATTTCTGAACTCTCCGCAA
>JANLTE010000091.1:0-3228 GCA_031362785.1 Elusimicrobiota bacterium | reverse complement strand
TCCGGTGCCACGAATTTCCATATCGCGCATCGCGAGCTTAATACCCGACCCAAGGGATGAAAATTCTTGAATCGCTTCTAGGCGCTTGCGAGCGTCGTCCGACAAATGCGACCAGCCGGAGAAAAATAGATAACAATATGCTTTCTCGGTCTGGCGGCCCACGCGTCCGCGCAGCTGATAAAGCTGCGAAAGGCCAAAATCTTCAGAATCTTCCACGATCAAAGTATTGACGCTTGGAATGTCCAATCCCGACTCAATGATGGAGGTGGACAGGAGCACGTCCCACTTCCGGTGCAGAAAATTCCACATGGCCTGCTCGAGAGCGTCCGCGCCCATTTGGCCGTGAGCGATTCCGACCCTTAAGCCGGGCACGATTTTCTGGAGCGCTTCCTTTCTTTTTTCGATCGAACTGATGCGATTGTGGACATAAAATATCTGACCGTTGCGCGCCAGTTCGCGGACAACCGCATCCCTCACCACTGACTCGTCAAAAAGGCCAACCCGAGTTTCGATCGGCAATCGACCTTGCGGCGGCGTTTCAACGATCGAAATGTCTTGAATGCCTCCAAGCGCAAAGGAAAGCGTGCGCGGGATGGGAGTGGCTGACAGAGACAACACATCCACTGAAGATTTAATTTTTTTCAACACTTCTTTCTGCGCAACGCCGAAGCGATGCTCTTCATCGATAATTAACAGCCCCAACTTCTTAAACTCGACGTCTTTTTGAATCAGGCGATGCGTGCCGATCATGATGTCGACATGGCCCTCCTTCAAGTCCGCAAGGGCTTCAAGCTGCTCGGGCTTTGACTGAAAGCGCGAGATCAGCGAAATTTTAACGGGGAACGCCGCGAAGCGGTTCGTGAAATTTTTGAAGTGCTGCTCCGCCAAAATGGTGGTAGGGACCAGCACCGCGACCTGAGCGTCTCTGGCCACGGCCTTGAAAGCCGCGCGCATGGCGATTTCGGTTTTACCGTAACCCACATCGCCGCAAACGAGGCGGTCCATGAGGCGCGACGAATCCATGTCTTTATTGACCTCTTCGATCGCCGCATGCTGATCCGCGGTCTCTTCATAAGGAAACGCTTCCGCGAACTCGGCGAGCAAATGTTCGTGTGTTTTTTCCTTGAGGTCCGCCAGGCGAACCGTGGATTGGCGGAGCGCCGCGGTTTTCAAAAGCTCTCCCGCGATTTCCTGAACTTCTTTTTTAACTTTTTGCTTCACGCGCTCCCAGGCCGCGCCGTCCAGGGAATAGAGTTCGGGTTTCTTGCCTTCCTGCGCGACGAATTTTTGGACCAGCCTGAAATCGCTGACCGGGACCAGCAGGCGGTCGCCCTTCTTGTAACTCAAGACTAAAAACTCCGACACCTTCTCGCTTTCGCGATTTTTTCGTGATTTGCTTTTGACCTTCAAACTGACTCTATCGAGACCTTTATATTTTCCAATTCCAAAATGCTCATGAACGATGTAATCGCCGGGCTTGATATCAGCCATGGATTCGAGCGAGCGGCCCAACTTAAACTTCGGAATCCTGCGGCGGATCGTTTTAACGCCGGTCAAATCGGAAAAACTCCAAAGCGCTATTTTCAGGTCTGAGTGGGTAAATCCTTCCGAAATCGGCGCGACCTGAATTTCAGGCCAAGCCGATTTTTCCAACCGCACATCATCCAAAATTTCTTCCAACCGATGGGTTTCCCCCATGTTGTTGGTGAAAACGAACGAACGGATATTATTTTGGCTCGCGGCTTCGAGCTCTTTTTTTAAAAGCGCCCAATTCAAATGAATGCGGGAGCTGGGCGAAAACCCGGAGGGCTTACCCAATATACCCGTCTGCATCCGTGGCCAGAGGTCCGAAACCTGATTCAACAAATCAGGGTCTTCCTCAAAACGCAGATCCGAAATCAGCATTAGTGTCAATTTTGGGAAATAATCGGCAATCGAGGAAAAATCAGATTCTTTAAAATTCCGTTCCAGGAGAGGGACGGCGATGGTCTCAACCAGAAATTCGGACGTCCGCTGGGTTCCCGGATCAAAAATGTGCATGCCCTCGATCGTGTCGTGATCAAAAACCATTCGAACCGGATGGCTCGAGTTCGGAGACCAAAAATCGAACACTTCTCCCCTCACGGCAAAACCGCCCACTTCTTCCACAAAGTCGTTTCGGGCATATCCATGTTCAGCTAAAAACTTCACAAAATCCAAATGAACGAGCGGCCGGCCCACTTTTATTTGCCAGCGCAAATCCGAGAAGGCTTTCTTTGAGAGTGATTTCTCAATGAAGGATTCCAGGCTTCCGAACCATAATATTCCTTTTTTGTGATAGGAGTCTTCGATCAATGCGGAGCGCTCATTGTGGGCCTGAGAGGGTAGAAACCCAATCGACCAATCCCGAAGCGCGGGGACTAGTGACGCCATGGACTGAGCGTCCTGACTTAAAACTTCAGCTTTTTCCTCGTTGGCTACGATGAAAACGGAATGCCCCTCCAAGGCAAGTCTGACGCATAGGTAAGGAAGGCCGCTTTGGAGCTGAAGTAAAAAAGGATCTTTGGAAACTTTAAAAATCTCTGCCGAATGCTCGCTCAAGAAGTTCCAGTCGGGCAAAAAATTTTTCACGATTTCTTTTTGAGGAGCGTAACGGATTCGATGTGGGACGACTGAGGGAACAAATCGACCGGCTGAATTTTCCAGACCGCATATTGGCTCTCACATAAAATTCGCAAGTCCCGAGCCAGCGTTGAAGGTTCGCATGAAACATAAACCAAGGTTTCGGGAGAAAGTTTCAGAATTTTCCTAATCACCGCTTCAGTGCAGCCCGCGCGCGGCGGGTCAATGACCACCGTGGTCTGGCTGGCGTCGAAGCGCCCCATCAACTGCGGCAACAACTCCTCAGCGCGTCCCTCGATGAATTCACCGTTCGTGCAGTTGCGTTTCTCCGCGTTGCGCACGGCGGCCTTGATGGCCTGCCGGTCCACCTCCACGCCGACGAATTTCTCCACCGTCCCGGCCAGCTCAATGCCGAACAGGCCCACGCCGCAATACGCATCGACCAAGTAGCGCGATCCCGCGTCCTTCACCCGCGAGCGGATCGTCTCGATCAACCCCGGCAGCAGGTGGAAATTGTTTTGGAAGAAGGAATCGGGGGGCACCACCCAGTCCTCGGGGGGCATGCGCAACACGACCTTGAGGCCGCCTTTCGGGGGCGGGTTGGCGAGCACCTGCCGGATTTGCGCG
>JANLTE010000084.1:0-1623 GCA_031362785.1 Elusimicrobiota bacterium | reverse complement strand
CCCGACACCACGTCGTATCCCTCGTCCAGTTTTGAAACCAGTTTTTCAATATCGGACGGATCGTTTTGCAGGTCTCCATCCATGGTAATGATGATTTCCCCTTCAGCCGCCTGGAAGCCTGCGTCCATTGCGGAAGTCTGTCCTGAATTTTTCTGGAAGCGGATAACTTTGACGGGGCGCAATTTCTTGAGCTCTTCAAAGGTGCGGTCTTCAGACCCGTCGTCCACCATGATGATTTCATAGGGTCGATCGAGCCCCCCTAAATGCTCCATCAATTTTTTGTGGAGGGCCGATACGTTCGTTTCTTCGTTATAGACCGGCACTACGATTGATATTTTTGATTTCAAGAGGGGACCTCGGAAAAACCTTTATTGTCGATGCGCCGCAGGGTCGTGAAATTTTTCTTGGACTTCAAAAGCTCTTGAAACGCGTGGTTTTGCCAATCGTCCCAAGGCGCGCTTATGAATTTTCCATTAATGCCTTCCGATTTTTTGGACAGCAGGAAGACGGTGAGATTTGCCGCTTTTTCGGGCGGCACTCCGCCTTTATCGATTTCCTGTTTGGTTTTTTCCACGAACGCGACGCCGGCTTTTTCGCCCGCTTTCAAAGTGTCTTGATGGAGCCGCGTCACGACGAAGCCGGGAGCCACCGCGTTCACCGATATACCGAGGGGCTTAAATTCTTCAGCCAAATTCTCGCTTAGCCGGACGATCGCAATTTTGCTCGTGGCGTAAGCCGAAAAATTTGCGAAAGGAGTGGCCGCTCCCCCGCCCGAAAAATTAACGATCCTTCCGCTCCCCCGCTTAATCATCGGAGCGAACAACCCGCACATGAACACGGTCCCCAAAAAATTTATTTTAATGGCTCGCTCAAATTCCGCCAGGTTTATTTCGTTCAGCGGCCCGATGGGTCCGTAAACCCCCGCGCAATTCACCAGCCCGTCGATCTGGCCGAATTTCCCCTTAATCCAGTCCGCGCACTTTCGAACCGCCTCCAAATCGCTGACATCGAGTTTGTGGCTTTCATGCCCCGCGCTAATTTTACTCAGCTCCTTGAGGGCTGAGCTTAAATCGGCCTCAGTCCGCGCCGCGATCACGACCTTGGCTCCTGCTTCCGCGCAGGCTTTGGCCGCGGCGAACCCGAGGCCGACGCTGCCTCCGGTTATGAAAATCGTCTTCCCGCTTAAAATCTTTTCATTTTCCATTTTAGTTCCTTCCGACTCCATGATATCCAAACCCGATCCCTTTTAAATTTAAATCAGATAGAAAATTTTTCGTATCCAGTATCGACTGAGGCTTGGCCGGATTATAAAGTTTTTTCCATTGCGCCCTCAAAAAGTCGGGCCACTCGGTCAGGAGCACCACGACGTCGGAACCTCTTACGGCGCCTTCGATTGTTTGAGCTTCAGTGAATACTTTTTTGCCTTCCCATTCGTCATAGTCCGCCTTGGGATCATAGACCGTGACTTCCGCGCCGCTCCCCGAGATCAGCCGCACGATTTCGGCGGGTAGACTCCGACGCAGAGTGCTGGTCCCCGGCTTGTAGGTGAGGCCGAGGATCCCAATTTTTTTGTTTCGAAGCGAATTCCCGGCGATTTTTGTCAACTTGCTCAGGATCGCGGTC
>JANLTE010000070.1:0-10094 GCA_031362785.1 Elusimicrobiota bacterium | reverse complement strand
AAAAATCCTCGGCAAAAACCGAGGCCGCGGCGCGCGAGGCGGTGCAAGACAACAAAGACATCCACACGCTCCAGAGGCAAATCGATGTGGCGACCAGCGAAATGGCTTCGCTCCAGAACCTCTTTCAGTTCATCCCTCAGGACAAAAGCTTCCTCCGCACTCAAAAAGCGATTTCAGATGAATTGCAAGTGTTGCGCAGACAGCTCAGCCGGAAATTCAGCAACAACCTCCATGTTCTCGTGGATACCAAAACGAATAAGCTCTATTTTAAAAGAGGGCTGACCCTGCTCTGGGAAGCCGATTGCTCGGTGGGACGCGGCGGGATGATCTCGGACGCCCGCACGGGCCGCAAATGGGAGTTCGTCACTCCGCGCGGCGAATTCAAGGTCCTCAAAAAATTGCAAAACCCGGTCTGGATCAAACCCGACTGGGCGTTTACGGAAAGCGGCGAAGCGATTCCGCCACCGGACGATCCGTCCAGGCGCGTCGAAGGCGAGTTGGGCGCGTTCGTGTTAAACCTCGGCGACGGCTATTTGATTCACGGGACCAAAAGCGAAGATCTGCTCGGAAGCGCCGTCTCGCACGGTTGTGTGCGCCTCGGAGCCGAGAATCTGGACAAGCTCTATAACGCCGCGCCCGTCGGGACGAAAGTGTACATCTACTGATGAAACTCACCGCGTTCTCGCAAAAAGTCCACGGGCTGATCGTTTTAACCATCGGAGCGGTACTGCTGTTCGCGGGCTTTAAAACCCGGCTCCTGCTGCGCCAGGAAACCCGCGGCCTCGCCTCCGCCGCGCAAAAATTAACCGCCAACAGCGAGGTGATCTCTCAGAGCGTGCAGGAACTCCGCTCCATCCGCGACCTGAAATTCAGGGATTTAGACCGCCTGAAAGCCGGCCTCACCGACATGGCCCAATCGAAGCGCGCGTTTTACGAAGCGGGACTTTCGCTCCAGGATGAGAAGCGTTCGCTCGAAAAATTAATGGAAATCATCACGACCTACCTTAAAATTGACCAGGAAAAGAAAATGATTTATTTGATGCGGGGCGACCAGGCGCTCGAGGAATTTCAAACGCAATATCCGGAACTGCGCGCGTTCGGCTCCGAAGTCAAACCGTTTTCGGGCGCCGCTCAAATCATATCGAAAGAGCGCTTCGCTCATCCGGAGCGCGGCGCCTCAGAAGACCTTAACGGCGTTTTAGTCTGGAACCCGCCGCAGGTCGGAAACTCCGTCCGGGCCAACGCGCTTGGCGAATTTGTCATGTTCACGCAAGGCCCGCTCATCCTGCACGGACCCCCCACGAAAATCGCTGAGCACGAAAATTTTCCGCACCTCTGCCTCGGCCTTTCGCAGAAATCGGCGCAGAAGCTTTACGCTAAAAGTTTCATCGGAACCAAAATCGCGTTCGTTAAAACGCACGCCGTCCCTTCGCCGGCGCAAAATTTACAGTGACATCCAAACAGAACCGCCCGATTGCGATCGATCCGCCTCTGGTTCGCTTGTACTATTGGGCGAAACTGTTCTATCACCGTTTTCGTAAATCCGATATCCAGAGCCAATCCGCCGCGCTCGCGTTCCACACGCTGCTCTCAATCGTGCCCGCCATCGCGCTCATCTTTTGGTATCTGAAGCACATCGGCATTTCCCAGCAATGGTTCAACCTCACGCGCAATTACCTATTGTCCCAACTGAGCGCGAGCCAGGACAGCATGCTAATCCAGCATTTCGACAGTCTGGCTGCCGTCACGCGGAGCAACAGCTGGGGATGGGTAGGCCTTTGGATCGTGTTTTACACCACCTGGAATTTAATCCGAAAATTCGGAGCAAGTTTGGACTCCATCCTCGAAACCTCTCCCGAGCAGGATTACATCCTGAGGCGAAGTTTTTGGAAGCTCCTGGCCCGCAGGTTCCTCGTGATCGTTATATTGCCCGTGGGTCTCATGATCTCGCTCGTCATCACCCATTGGATCCGGAAGGACTCCTGGCTCAAATTCCTCTTCAACATCGATATGGTCGGGACCTACTTCGCGCTGCCCATCGCCTGGGCCGTCAACATTTTTGCTTTTTTTCTCATCTACCATTTCGTCCCGAAAACGCACGTTTCCCTCAAGCAGGCGCTCAAAGCCGCGATCTTCGCCGGCCTCGCCTCAGAGCTCGTGAAATTCCTGATCGGATATTTAAGCGCGCGCATGGTCATGATGCACCGCATCTACGGGATCTTCGTCGTCATCCCCCTTTTCATGCTTTGGATCCAGCTCGCCTGGATGATCATCCTGATCGGCGGACTCCTGATCCGTTTTTCCGGCAACCAGCGTCGCCGTTCCGAACCCTGAAATCTTTTTCCTGTCGAAATCTTTTCCCTTGCAGGAGCGAAGCTCATTTCTGTAGAATATCTTTCCTATTTCCGGTCGGGAGGTCTTTATGGGTTTATTGGTAGTCGGTTCAGTCGCGTTCGATTCGGTTAAAACGCCTTTCGGCGAGGCCAACGAGGTGCTCGGAGGTTCGGCGACCTATTTCTCGGTCGCGGCCAGTTTCTTCACGCAGGTTTCGCTCGTCGCTGTCGTGGGCAAGGATTTTCCCGAAGAGCACGTGAAGTTTTTGAAAAGCCGCAAGATCGACACCGACGGGCTCGAACGCTCCGACGGGAAAACTTTCCGATGGAAAGGCGAATATTCGTATCAGTTGAACGAAGCTCAAACGCTCGACACCCAGCTGAACGTCCTGCAGAATTTCTGGCCCAAACTTCCCGATAAATACAAAAAGATCGATGTCGTATTCCTTGCAAACATCGATCCGGATTTGCAGCGCGAAGTCCTGCAGCAGGTCCATAAGCCCAAACTGGTCGCCTGCGACACGATGAACTTCTGGATTTCGGGCAAGAAAGATTCGCTCCTCAAAACTTTGAAGCTGGTCGACATCTTCATCATTAACGACGGCGAAGCGCGCGCGCTCTCGGGCGAACCCAACCTCGTGAAGGCGGCAAAAATAATCCGCGCCATGGGCCCCAAAATCCTCATCATCAAGCGAGGCGAATACGGCGCGCTCCTGTTCCACAAGAACAACATCTTTCACGCCCCCGCCTATCCTCTCGAAAACGTCTTTGATCCCACGGGCGCGGGCGATTCGTTCGCGGGCGGCTTCATCGGATACCTCGCTAAAATCCGCAAGTTCGACGATATCAACATCCGCAAGGCGATCATCTTCGGAAGCGTCGTCGCCTCGTTCAACGTCGAAGACTTTTCCCTCAACCGATTCAAGAAACTGAAGTACGGTGAAATCGAAAAGCGTTTCCGCGCCTTCAAAAAACTGACCCATTTCGAGGATTTATAACAAGATCATCACTGATGGATAATCATTTTTTAAGACTGTTGAATTCCACGAGATCTGTGACCGGCCATCCGAACGCGGCCTTGAAAATTTTACCCTTCATCCAATGACTAGCGAATCAGAATGTCCCGAATTGTCATTGCGACGCTAGGATCTCACGGGGACATCAACCCATACATTCCGATAGGGCTCGGCCTTAAATCCCGCGGCCACAGCGTCGCGGTGGCCACCGCTGAAACTTACCGCGATACGATCCGATCGGCGGGCCTCGAATTTTTTCCGGTCCGCCCCGACATCGACATCGGCAACGTCGAAATATACCGCGAAATTATGGACGGCCTCCGAGGGACTGAGCGCATCATTAAAAAATATGTGATGCCTTTCATCCGGGAAAGTTACGCAGATTTTGAACTCGCCTGTCACGACGCGGACCTCGTTATTTCGCATCCCCTGACTTATTATGTTCCCATCCTCGCAGAAAAAAAGCGCATCCGCTGGCTCTCCACGGTATTGGCGCCCATGGTGTTTTTTTCCGCGTACGATCCGCCGATTTTAGCGCCCATCCCGCAGCTGTCCATGCTGCGCGCCCACGGCCCCAAAATCAACCGGCCGATCCTCAATTTCATAAAACTCATTTCGCGCTCTTGGGGGCGCCCGGCGCGCGACCTGCGCAAGCAACTCGGCATCCCGTCGGACAAAGACCCACTTTTTGAAGGACAGCATTCCCCCTATGGCGTGTTGGCGCTTTTTTCTAAAACGTTCGCCGAGCCCGAGCCCGACTGGCCTGCCAAGACGAGCATCTGCGGATTCCCGTTTTACGATCACGACATCGATGGCCTGGCGCTCGACCCGAAGCTTTCCGCTTTCATTCAGCGGGGAACTCCGCCGCTGGTATTTACGCTGGGCTCCTCGGCGGTTTACATTCCGGGCGATTTCTATCACGCCGCGGCAAGGGCCGCAAAAAAATTGAACCGCCGCGCAGTGCTGGTGGCCGGACCCCAGTCGCGGGAGTTAAATGAACTCTACTCGGCGGAATTTATCTTCGCCGTTCCCACCGCGCCTTACCACTGGCTCTTTCCCCAATGCTGCGCCATCGTCCATCAGGGCGGAGTGGGAACCACCGCGCAAGCGTTACGCTCCGGCAAACCTCAGCTGGTCATTCCTTTCGCGCACGATCAGTTCGACAACGCCGACCGCGTCGCCCGCATCCGCGCCGGCCGCGCGCTCCACCTCAAGCACATGGACGAGAAGACTTTAATCTCGAACCTCAAAGTGCTTCTGGAATCTCCCGAACATTCCAAAGCTTCCCGCGATGCGGCCGAAACAATCAAAACCGAAAACGCCGTCGCGTCCGCCTGCGACATTATCGATTCCGTTTTAGTATAATCACAAGCAGTTTCTATCCCAAGCGGCCCAAACCAAATAGCATCTAATGAACAAACCTAATTTCGTGCACCTGCATGCGCACACGGAGTATTCGCTTCTGGACGGCGCGGTACGGATCGCCGACGACAAGGGCAAACCCTCCGAACTCCTGAAATTCGTGGCGCAGCACAAGATGCCCGCGCTCGCCATGACCGACCACGGCAACATTTTCGGCGCGATCGAGTTCTACAACTGCTGCCAGCATGAAGGGATCAAGCCCATCATCGGCATGGAGGCCTATGTGGCGCCCCATTCGCGCACGGACCGATCGGGCACGCTATCGGGCTCGAACAACCACCTGACCCTGCTCGCCAAAAATAATCAGGGATACGAAAATTTAATGAAGCTCACCTCGCTTTCCTATACGGAAGGGTTCTATTACAAGCCGCGCATCGACTGGGAAACGCTGCAAAAATATCACGAAGGGATCATCGCGTTGTCCGGCTGCCTCAAAGGAAAGATCGCCGAGACCGCATTGCATGGTTCTGAAGATCAGGTCATCGCGCTCGCCGGCCAGTATCAGGAAGTGTTCGGCAAAGAGAATTTTTATTTAGAAATCATGGACCACGGCATTGAACAGCAGCGCAAAGTCGACCGGTCTCTGCTCGAAGTTTCTAAAAAAACCGGAATCGCGCTGGTTGCGACCAACGACTGCCACTATCTGAAGAAAGACGACGCCTTCGCGCACGATGTTTTGCTCTGTATCGGAACGGGCAAAAACATTTCGGACACGAACCGCATGAAGTACGCCTCGCACGAGTTTTATTATAAGAGCCCGGAAGAAATGGAAAAAATATTCGGTGAAATTCCGCAGTCCATGCAAACCACGCTCGATATCGCCGCCATGTGCAACGTGGAGCTCAAGTTCGACCGCATCCTCCTGCCGCAATATGAAGTGCCGGAAGGCGAGACCATGGACTCTTATCTTGAGAGACTGTGCCTTGAAGGCGTGCGCAAGCGCTACGGTCAAATCACGCCCTCCATTAAAACTCGCCTGGACGAAGAGCTTGGAGTCATCCGCCGCATGGGATTTTCCGCTTACTTCCTGATCGTGTGGGACTTCGTTCGCTTCGCGAAAACCAATGGCGTTCCGGTGGGGCCGGGACGGGGATCAGGGGCGGGAAGTCTCGTGAGCTATGCCTTAGAGATTACTAACATCGACCCCATCAAGTACGGTCTGCTGTTTGAGCGTTTTCTGAACCCCGACCGCCGCACCATGCCCGACCTGGACATCGATTTTTCCGATGAGGGCCGCGAGAAAGTGATCAATTACGTGCGGAAAAAGTACGGCAGCGAATCGGTCGCGCAAATTATCACGTTCGGATCCATGCTCGCGCGCCTGGTGCTCCGCGACGTTGGCCGCGTGCTCGAAATGCCCCTGGCCGAATGCGACAAGATCGCCAAGATGATCCCTAAAGAGCTCGGCATCACGATCAGCTCCGCCATGGACCAGGTGCCCGAGCTCAAGCAGCTTTATCAATCGAACTCCAAAGTCAAACAGTTGATCGACGTTTCGCAAAAGCTTGAAGGTCTGAAGCGCCATATGGGCGTTCACGCCGCCGGCATCGTCATCGTCCCCACCACGCCCGACAAAGACATCACCCATTATGTCCCGCTCGCTAAAGGTTCAAAAGACGTCATAACGACGCAATTTAATGATGAGGGGTTGCTGAAGCTCGGCGTCCTCAAAATGGATTTTCTGGGCCTGCGAACCTTAACCGTGCTAGACG
This sequence comes from Elusimicrobiota bacterium, assembly GCA_031362785.1. GTDB lineage: Bacteria > Elusimicrobiota > Elusimicrobia > 2-02-FULL-39-32 > 2-02-FULL-39-32 > JANLTE01. The sequence continues at coordinate 3,611 of JANLTE010000070.1, read as the reverse complement.
TCGCGGAAAAAATGGTGCGCGCGCGGCACGTTCCCGATTTCGACCTCTACAAAATTTCGCTTGAAGACGAAAACACTTACAAGCTTTACTCCGAAGCGCGGACCGCGGGAGTGTTTCAGCTTGAATCTTCCGGCATGCGGGACCTCCTGCGCAAATTGAAGCCCACGAATTTGGAAGACGTCATCGCGCTCATTTCCTTGTACAGGCCCGGCCCCATGGGATCGGGGATGCTGAACGATTTCGTTTCCCGCAAACACGCCAAAACGAAAGTGAAGTACGATCACCCCAACGTCATTCCGATATTAAAAGATACTTACGGGATCATCGTGTATCAGGAACAAGTCATGCAGATCTCGCGCGCGATCGCGGGGTTTACCGCCGGACAAGCCGACATGCTCCGAAAAGCCATGGGCAAAAAAATCCCCGAGGAAATCACCAAGCTCGAGCAAGCTTTCCTTGAAGGCGCGAAAAAAATCGGAGTGGAAGCCAAAACCGCCGATAAAATTTTCAAGCAGATCGTCCACTTCGGAGGATACGGCTTTAATAAATCGCACGCCACGGCTTACGGGCTCCTGGCTTATCAGACGGCTTACCTCAAGGCGAATTATCCTCATGAATACATGGCCGCGCTGCTGACCTCTAACATCGGCCACGGCTCGATTGGCAAAGAAGAGGGCAGCAAAATCGTGGACTACATCGAAGACGCGCGGAGCATGGGCATCGACATTGCCGCCCCCAGCGTTCAGACTTCCCACAAGCATTTCACGCTCGAGGGCAAAGGCGCCGAAACCAAAATGCACTTCGCGTTATTGGCGATTAAAAACGTAGGCGACGGCGCGGTGGATGAAATTATTTCCGCCAGGAGCAAGGGCGATTTTAAATCGTTCGAAGATTTTTGCCAGCGCGTGGATGCCAAAGGGCTCAATAAAAAGGTGATCGAATCGCTCATCAAAGCAGGAGCGTTCGATTTCTGCGGCACGCCCGCCGCGCGAGCGCGCGCCCAGCTCATGAGCTCCATGGAAACGATCCTCGAGTCTTCGAGCAAAATTCGCGCCGACCTGTCCATCGGCCAGGGTTCTCTTTTTGGAACCAGCCCCATGGACATCGGGGACCGTCCCGTTGAGGACCGGAGCATTTTAAAGGTAACGGAGTGGTCCGAACACGAACTGCTGTCGAACGAGAAGGAAGTATTGGGATTTTATTTGTCGGGCCATCCGCTCGCGAAATATAAGCAGGAGATCGGATATTACTCAACCTGCCACCTGGCGCACCTCCCGCAGGAAGGGACCCCCACCATCCGCGTTGCGGGGCTCATCGCGAATGTCCGGAGGCTGATCTCCAAGCAGCATAAAGCTCCCTATGCGAGATTTAAACTCGAGGATCTCGAAGGCGAAATCGATTGTATTTTGTTTCCGAAAAACTACGCAAACGGGTTGTCTGCGGCGGTGAACATGAACGATATGGTGGTGGTAACGGGGAGGCTGAACCGTTCAGGCGACGACGAATCGAGGCAGGAACTGTTTGTGGAAGACATCATCTCGCTTGAAAATGCGCGGTCTCGGCTTATCAAAAAGATCGTTCTGAACGTCTCAACGACCGGGTTGGAGGATGAATTGATTCAAAAGCTGAAAACGATTTTGGAGGCGAGCCCCGGATTTTGCGCAGTGCAGTTTAACCTCGATACGCCCTCGCACGGGAAAATTTCCATGGAACCGGAACTCAAAGTGAAAATTACCGATGAGCTTTTACAAGAGATCAAACAGCTCCTGGGCGAACAATCGTGGGAACTCGTCCCGAGGTCTTTAAACTAGTGGCTTGGAATCAGGCCGCTGAAGAGCGAACATGCCGGGCTTTAAGCGCTTTCCTGGCCGTTTTCAAAATCGTCTCCTTGCGAAACGGTTTCGATATGATCGCGGTGGCATGGCTTGAGGCCACCTCGTCCCAGTCCTTGCCTTTGGACACGCCGCTCACCAAAATAATGGGCAGCGAAGTGTCCCAATCACGCAGCTCGTTTAGAAAATCAAGTCCGCTCATCCCGGGCATGCGCAAATCAGAAATTACCAGATCCGCTTCCCAGCGTTCCAGCATTTCAAGCGCCTCTTCAGCCGTTCCGGAAGTCATGACTTCATATCCATCGTGCTGGAACATGACCCTCATGAGCTCTAACGCCTCTGAATCGTCGTCAACGACCAGTATTTTTTCCTTTTTATTCATCGCGTGCCCCCCGAAACACCGACATAACTACATTGTCCGAAGTGTACCCCCTAAATTATTCTTTGTCAAGGGATATCCATGCCAAAACTAGCTGATAAAACACATAAATTTACAACTTCTCCTGACGATGAGGGATCCAGGATCGACTTGTTCCTAAAACGCCGCCTTCCTGATTTTTCCCGCAGCCAAATCCAGAAATGGATGAAAAAAGGGCATATTTTCTGCAATGGACTGCCCGTCAAAAGCGCATTGATTTTAAAAAACGACATGAAAATTGATGTTAAAGTTCCAGATGAAGAAGTTCGATTGTTGGCCGAAGATATCCCCCTTGACATTATTTTTGAAGATCCTTACCTGATCGCTATCAATAAACAGGCCGGTATGGTGACCCACCCCTCCGCGGGCCATCACCAGGGAACTCTGGCTAACGCGCTCTGGCACTACCTTTCACGCACTTCCAAGCTGGATGCGAAAAATAAGCGCCCGGGAATCGTCCACCGTCTGGACAGAGACACTTCCGGCGTTTTGATCGCGGCTAAAACGCTTAAGATTCAGGAAGCTCTAGCCGCGCAGTTCCGCGAACGCAATGTGAAAAAAACCTATCGCGCGATCGCGCTCGGACGGGTTACCTATAAGGAAGGTGAAATCGAGGGTGCCATTGGAAAGGACCGAGAATCGAGCCGCATGGCGGTAATCTCGACCGGAAAATATTCGAAAACGAACTTTAAAGTTTTGAAGCGTTTCGCCAAACACACTTATCTCGAGGTCTATCCCAAAACCGGACGCACGCATCAGATTCGCGTGCATCTGGCCAAAATCGATCACCCTGTTTTAGGCGACAACCTATACGGAGGAATGGACTCCACGGCGCCGGTATGCCGCCGTCACATGCTTCACGCCTATCAGATTGAATTCACTCACCCCGTCACAAAAAAGCGCCTGAAAATCCAGGCGCCGATCCCCGCCGACTTAAAATCCGTGCTCGACCAACTAAATCTTCAGAGTTTTAAAAAGTAAAGCAGCGTAATTTCCTTTTGATCGCCATCGCGGCGAACGCCGAACAGCCCGCCCAGGAATTCAAAGTCGCTCCAATTTTCCTTCTCGTTCACCGAATAAGCCCAGAAAGGGGCGACGCCCCGAGTTTTAGTTCCCGAATCGAGCGCGACCAGCGAATAATAGGGCGGTATGACCTTCACGTCCATCTCTCGGGTCCGGAACTTCCAAAAAACGGGGAAGAGCACATGAGACGAAATCCCTTCTTTATGACGCCGGAAATAAAGCGGAAAAAAATACTGCAAAACGTCGTCCTTCGCCTTCCATTCCCAGTAGAGCGGGAAAAAAGTGCGGTTGGATCGTTCAGTCGCTCGGCGCGACCAGTAAAGAGGAAAAAGCACCCG
>JANLTE010000047.1:0-2993 GCA_031362785.1 Elusimicrobiota bacterium | reverse complement strand
GCGTACTCAAAGACAACTGACTACGGATGCATATGACATTGAAGCTCTTGAAGAAGTACTTACTCTTAGGATAGCTCAGACTTCTTTCCTAAGCGAATTTGCGCTTTATCGGGCCGCAGTGAAACAAGTGTTGCAGTCATTAATGGACCGTAGAACTGACCTGACAGCCGAAAATCTCGATGAACTTTCTGCAATGATCGATAGAGTTTTCGCGGAAGTTGCGACCGTTCAGCCCGGGGCTGGTCAAAGCAACATTCACTTTACTTTATTAGGGACAAATCTGGTCTTGCTGGGTAGGGATGGGCGCGTTCAACAAGTCGTCAATGATGTGAGTGATTTCTCCTATAATCCGGATGGCACGCAATTGACCGTAATCCGGGCCAATGGAACGACTCGTGAATATCGATATAACGAGGGCCAGTGGGCTTCGCATACAACCTCGGTTGATACAGCGCAAGGGGTTGAGCGTTCGTTCGGAACGGGCGATGCAAGCGCAGATTATGAACGATTGTCCCGCCAACGAGACGCTGAAGACGCCGCGCATCTAGAGGCCATTGGGTTAGAAGACGGACAATTTATTCCCCTTCGACTGACCGGAACTCATTTGAGATTGTACCACGATGCCAATGCATGGGCCAATGAGCTGCCGGGCGTTCAGCGAGACATTGATATTACGGGCGCAGTTTACACCGTAAGCGGGGATTTACGGCGTTTTACTTTGAAAATACCCGACGGTACGGAGTGGGAGTATGTGTTTAACGGCAAGTTCTGGACTATGGTAGAGAGACTCGGCATGATCGAATGGTCCGTGAAGGTCATCGCCCAATTCTTCGATGCCGTAGTCGGAGCGTTCACCGGAAAGATAAACCTGCAGCACCTGCAGGATATCGGGATCAACGGCAGCCTCATCGGCCACAGCGAAACGCGATATCGGAAAATTAGAGAGACAGCGAAGGATGCTGATGGAAACGTAAAAACCACCACGCGCATTCAGCAGGGCGATACCGATCAGCAGATCAACGAGAAGCTGAATGCCGCCATCGGAGCCGGACTCTCTACGATCATCCTCTGCGTGGGAGAACCCCTCGAGAAAAGGGACAACAACACGCATGTCAAGTTTATTTTGGATCAGCTTCGAGCGGACCTTAAGGGCCTGTCGTCTGAACAGGTTTCACGCCTCGTAATCGCGTATGAACCCATTTGGGCCATCAATACAGGTCGGAGCGCCAAAATCGAGGACGTCACCGAGATGCATGCGGCGATTCGCAGCTTTCTGATGGAAAAGTACGGCGCCGAAGCGGCCGCCAAGGTTAAACTTCTCTACGGCGGTAGCGTGAACTTGGCCAATGCCGATTCCATTCTACGCACGGCTAACGTGGACGGCGCTTTGATCGGCGGGGCAAGTCTCTCCGCGGAAACGTTCACGGAGATCGCGAAGATTGCCGAGCAGATCACCCCGGAGGGCCAGGACGGGAAGATTATCGCGGCCAACTGGAAGGAAGAAATTTCGGACCAGCAGGTGAATCTAAAAGGTAACAAAGGCAAACGCAGCCCAATCCAGGAGTTTGCCACGAAGTTGGGTCAGGCGGGCCTTATACGCACCCAGGTGATCATCGCGCCGCAGTTCACGCACCTGTCTGAAGTGCTGGCGGCCATGCGCAATATCCCCGCCAGGAAGCACGAGCTTCAGCGGACCATGGAAAAGCTCCGGGCCATGAAGGATGTCAATGTATTGTACGCCGCTCTGTACGAGGCGAACAACACGGCTGCCAAGTATTATTTATCGAAGGACAAAAAGGAACGGGAAATGGCATCCGACTTGGAGAGGATGATTGAGACGATCAAGAAATACCATGCGCTTGCGCAAATGAATGAAGTGCCAGCCATCAATCGCCTACCGAAAGCTTCGGGTTCCATGATCAGAGAATTCGAGTCGGATATAAGTCAAAGGGGTTATGGCGCGGCCTATCGGAATGGTTTGGAGCTTCCGGCAGTTCTTAATGCCATTTACGAGTCGCGGGTCGATATACGGGTCTACACCGACATGACTCGCTTCATGAATGAAGCGCGCCTATCCGACAATCCCAAAGATCTTTTTAAACTGATCAAGGCGGGCCAGGTCTTGTACCTCGAATACGAAAATTTCGGCGGGTTGGGAGAAGATACTCATCGCCTCGCGGCCGACTTCAGAAAGATGCTCTTTACCATGGAAGATTACCGCGGGCTTTACCTGGCAAGCCGGGAAGAAGACGCTCCCAATGTATTGAAGGGCGAAACGGCCGCTTTTGTAAATCCCAGCACCCTCTGGAGTTACGCTTCGGGCGAAGGCAGGGAGTTTGACCTGCCCGAGCGGCTTCAAACTCTAACGGAATCCAATTATTACATCAACTGGATGCAGGACCGCTTCTTCTATGAAGGCGAGTCGCGCAAAGTGGAGATCCGCGGACCCGCTGAGCTTTTAAATCCCATGAAATCCAACGCCATCGCCTGGAAATGGGCGGGGGAAGACGCGGTTCGCCGCGGAGCCGACCACATCGAGCTCGTTTCCAAGGATACCGACGAAGCGCGCATGCGCGCGGAAGCCCTTGAGGCCGAAGAGCTCTTTGATTTGGGCGACGGAACCTATTACGCTCGTTCTCACCCGGACGATACCAAACGGGTGGTCGAACGGACTTTCGTCGCGACTCGCAACCGCGAAGACCAGGGCAAACATAATCACTGGGGAGATTCACGAGTAATGAGGCCCAATATGAACGACAGGATCGCGGGCGCCTCCAAGGGCAAAACCATCTACATGATTCCTTATCTAATGGGACCCGCTGGCAATCCGTTGGAACAGTGGGGCACGGGGATCCAGCTCACCGACAGCCGCTACGCGGCCTTGAGCATGTTCACCATGGCCCGCACCGGCAAAGACGCGATTGATGCCATCAACAAGAATCCCAACAAGTTCGTCCGCGGTATCCATGTCACGGGTGATTTGAGCACCATGA
>JANLTE010000003.1:0-4075 GCA_031362785.1 Elusimicrobiota bacterium | reverse complement strand
ATTGGACGATCTGCGCTCCGAAGCTCTATCAAAGGGCTCCTTCGGATCCTTATTGTCCTGGCTATCCTGTTTGTTTCAACGGTTCCTTTGTCTTACGCGGGAGATGTTGCCAGCACCGCCTTCGATTTCCTGAAGTTCGGTTCGGGCGCGCGGCAAATGGCGCTGGGCAACAGCGGCGTTGCATTATCGGGTGACGTCAATTCCGCAAATTATAATCCCGCCACGCTTTCCGACTTAACTCAACAGGAAGCCGGATTCCTGCACGCGCAGTGGTTTGAGAGCATCACCCAGCAATATGTCGCCTACGCATACCCCAACGCGAAGCTTGGCACTTTCGGGTTCAACTGGAACCGCGTTTCGTATGGAGATGTTCAGGGATATAACCGCTTTAACCAGAAGGCGGGTACTTTGAACCCATCCGCGTTGGCGCTCACGATGACTTACGCGGCTGCGTTCCAGTCGGGCCTGGCGTTCGGGATTAACTCCCGCTACATTAAAGAAGACCTTGCCGTGGCGCAAGCCAGCGCCTACGGGTTCGATGTGGGTTTATTATATCGGGCGAACCAGGATCGGTGGTGGACTAATTTTGACTTGGGCGTTGCGGCCAAGAATCTTGGGACTAAAGCAAAGTACATCCAGCAATCTTACAGTCAGCCCTTCCAGATCGACGCCGGGATCGCGACCTCGCAGTTGAACGGAGCTGCCGCGCAAACATTTGAAGTGCACCGGCCGAGCGATCGTGGCATGTATTTCAGCTTTGGGATGGAGTTCACGGCCCGGAAAGTGTTGACGCTCCGCCTCGGATACCGCACCGAGCAGGATTTAGCTAAGGGCGTTTCGGTGGGCGGCGGGTTTGAGCTTTGGGAAGACAAGCTTCAGCTCGACTACACTTTCGTCCCGTTCGAAGAGTTCAACAATGTTCACCGCGTGGCGATCATCTATCGGTTCGGAGGTTTAGCCGAAAGTAGTTACCGTCGAGGTCTGCGGCTCATGCGAAACGGAAAATACGCCGAGGCCATCCTCGAATTCAATAGCGCGTTAGATTACAAACCCAACCATAAACAGGCGATGCGCAACATGCGCAAATGCGGACGGCTCCTGCGCTCGGGGGAACGTCCATGAAGAGAATGATCTGGTCAATAACCCTGCTCATACTAGCGTGCGCGTCTGCGCTCCGAAGTTCACCCGTCTCCGATAGGCAGGTGTCGGTCGCCCGGCAGTTGATCATGAAAGGCGATTATGTCCGGGCCACGGAGATTTTGACTCAAGTCCTTTGGACCGCGCCAACAAATAAAAAAGCCAAGGCGCTGCTCAGCCGGTCCGTGAGAATGATGAACGCCAAGAACTCTCCGGAATCGCTGGACGAAGCGGACCTGACTCTCGATGAGCGCGCCGGCATCGTTAGCCAAGCTTATCGTTACCTTAAAAAAGCGTCACCCAATGTGATCCAGAATTATTTTAAGGACGCTCGGCAACACGAGAGGCGCCAGCTCTTCATTCTGGCCGCAAGGTCCTATTTGCAGGTGCTGGCATTGTCCGGCCTGTCGCTCGAAATGAAGTATGAAACGGAAAAAGAATTAAGGAAAGTGGATAAAAAAATCGACCTTAAGATTGAATCCATGCCCCAGAGTTACAGGTCAATCTATCGCGACGCCTTTACCCTCATGAGCGTGGGAGACTGGAGAGTCGCGGTGGAGCGATGGGACGAATATGTGCGATCGAACCCTCACGACGGAGAGATAAAAAAACTCTTATCCCAACCCGACGCCGAAAAGATTGTAAGCGAGGCCCGTTTGCTGGCCGAGGCCAACAGCGCGCTCATTATGGATGATTTTTCCAAAGCTGAAAAACTATTCAAAAAAACAATTGAACTCAACCCCGAACGCCAGGAAGCGATCAAGGGACTCGAGACCCTCGATGATAAAATCAATCAGAAAAAAAGAGGGGAAGCGGTATCCGGTTATATGCGTAAAGCGACGCAGCAGGCCGCAGCGGGAGAAAACTTGAAGGCCCTCGAAACGCTCTATGGCGCCATGAAAGAGGACCCCACAAACCCGCAGATCATTTCCATCATTCAGGAAGTTCATAAAAATCTGAAAGTGAATCAAGGGACCGTTAATTTCGTTCGAATCCCGGAATTGAAGCAGGAACGGGATGTCGTCCAGTCAGTCCGGGATCCGGCCCAAGGGGAAACGCATTATCAAAAGGGTTTAGTCTATTACGGGCTTCGCAAATTTTCCGAAGCGGCCGGCGAATGGCAGCAAGCCGTCAAATTCGATCCCGTAAACCAAAAGGCGATCCGCGCCCTCGAACGAGTAAAGTCCGACTTGCGTACAGAATAGGTGCTGCCGTTACATTAAATTAATACGCATGTAATATTCCTGCAACATGGGAGGTCTATACTTGCTTCAAGGAGCAACTATTATGATGAAAAAACCCATAGTATTTCTGATTTTTTGCGCGGTTTTCTCGGGTGGAGGAGATGTTCGCGCCGGGAGTTTTCTGGAAACCTTCACTGGGTCCCCGGCGGCGCCGGAATCGTTCAACCAGCGCACTCAAGCCCACTGGGACATCGCGGTCCATTCCCGCAATGATGGCGCGTGGTACAACTTGATGCCCATGAATGCCCAGCATGGACCCGATTGCGGAGCGCCCATGAACGCGCAGGGACAGCTCGTGACCCACCCTGTTAACGGCATCTACGAGGATTCCGTGTTCCGCTGCAAAGACCATGTGATGACCGCTATCTACAGCCCGAGCCCGGCGATCCACGACGGCTACGGGCTCATAGTCCTGACTCCGGACCAGATGGTAGATTTTGGGACCGCGACCGCCATCATCCGCTGGGACATGTCTACATTCCGCAGTTCCTCTCGTGACTGGATCGATCTATGGATCACGCCATTCGACGAAAATCTGGCGCTCCCTTTCGATGACGGCCTGGTGGACCTTCAGGGCACGCCGCGGAACGCTGTGCAGATCACGATGTTTGCGCCAAACAACAACGAAAAAACCGGCCTTAGACCGGTCATCTTTACGAACTTTGCAGATACCGGGGAGTTCCAGATGTTTTCAGGCGATTTCAACTGGTGGACCGGCTACGAAGATTTCCTCGCGCAAAACAACGAAGTCACCAGCCCCGCCACGCGCAAAACTTTTGAGGTGCAGATTTCCAAGACGCACATTAAAGTCGGAATATACAACCCTCTGACCAACACGTATTTCTGGTGGGTCGACAAGGACATCGCGCCGCTCACCTGGTCGCGCGGCATATTGCAGTTCGGCCACCGTTCCTATACTCCCGACAAGGACTGCAATTTCACCCCGAATCTGCTTTGCATCGCCAACACCTGGCATTGGGACAATATTTTCATATCCAACGCGGTACCCTTCACTATAATCAAAGGCGACCGGCGGTATGTGGACGATCCAGCGCAAGTCGTCACTTTTCAGTCCCCGGCGCCCGCGAACGCCCACCTGAGGTTTTCCGCAGTCGGGTCCGTCGAGGTCAGCGTTGACAACGGGCCTTGGGTACCGGTAAATCCGCAGATGTCCTCCAAGATCGCCCAGGGATCGTTTGCGTCCAACCACTTCGCAAGCTTTTGGGTGCCGATCGCGCAAGGCGCTCTTTCAGCAAAATTTCGGCTGACCGGTCAGAGTCCTGTAATGGTCAAGGATTTTTCAATCTGGAGCGGAGACGGCGGAACGCCGCCGCCGTCAACTCCGATTGTGACCCTTACCGATCCTTCCGACGCCAACATCATCAGCGGTAATTCTTTACGCGTCTCGGCCATGGCCAGCCAGGCGATCGCGGGGATGCAATTTAAACTGGACGGCAATAATCTGGGCGCTGAAGACACAAGCGCTCCTTATTCCATCAATTGGAATACGACGCAAACTTCCGATGGTCCACATCAGCTCACCGCCGTGGCGCGCCTGGCCGGAGGGCAAACCTACGATTCTGTCGTCATGCCAATCACGGTTAATAACGGCGTCGGAGGGATCGATGCGACGCCGCCAACCATTTCCATAACGGCTCCCGCACCAAACATAACCGTCACCAACAACGTCACGA
>JANLTE010000421.1:0-5100 GCA_031362785.1 Elusimicrobiota bacterium | reverse complement strand
GCGTCAAAAATTTTCAAATATCTGCCCGTCCCACTTTGGTGCTATTTCCTGCCGACGTTATTTGCGACGCTCGGGATCATTCCGTCCGACTCACCGCTTTACTCCGAGATGAGCAAAAAAATCCTGCCGGCCTGCTTGTTTTTGCTTTTGGTCGGAAGCGACCTTCAATCAATTCTCAAGATGAGCCCCAAAGCGCTCGGCGCGATGCTAGCTGGAAGCGTTGGAATTTTTCTGGGGGCAATCGTTACTTTTCTAATTTTCATGCGCCTTCAAATCGCGGAAACCGTTAAAACGGAAATTTGGAAAGGCTGGGGATGCTTATCGGCAACCTGGACCGGCGGCAGCGCCAACATGCTTGCCGTCAAAGAAATGCTCCAGACCCCGGAAGCGATTTTTTCCAACCTGATCGTCACCGATACCGTGATTGCTTACGGTTGGATGGCGCTCCTGGTATTCGCGTCGCAGTACCAATCGCGCATCAATAAATTCCTGCGGGCTGAAACCTATCAGTTTGAAAGCATCGAGGGTTCCCAGCCAAGTCCCGAAAATGAAGGGCAGCGCTGGTACTCCCATATCTGGGCTATTGGGTTGCTTTTGTCAGCAGGTTTTGGGTTTAGCCTGGGAACCGTAAAACTATGCGAATACATTCCATTCCAAAGTAAATCATTCACTAGTTTTTCCTGGGCGATCGTAGTCGCGACAATCATTCCGATGGCGTTATCCCTGACGCCCGCCAAGAAGCTGGAATCACTCGGGGCAAGCCGCATGGGGACCTTACTCCTTTATTTGCTGTTGACATCCATCGGATCGCGCGCGAACCTCACATCGCTTACGCTGGCGCCCACTTTCATCGCGTTGGGGATTCTCTGGGTAACGATCCATGGAGCGATCCTGCTCCTTTATGGCCGCGCCGCAAGAATTCCCATTTCGCTCCTGGCCGCCGCCAGCCAAGCCAATGTTGGAGGAACCGTTTCTACGCCGCTGGTCGCCACCGTGTTTCAAAAAGAGCTGGCCCCCGTCGGCGTCTTAATGGCCGTATTCGGCAACATTTACGGGACCTACGCGGGCTTTCTCATGGCGCAAATTTGTCGCTGGATTTCAAATTTGTTATAATCGAAGACATTACAGATCGGAGGGATTATAATGGCAGAAGAACTAACAGACGCGAGCTTTGACAGCAAGGTTGTGAAGTCGACAGTACCCGTTTTGGTGGACCTCTGGGCGCCCTGGTGCGGCCCTTGTCGCATGCTTTCGCCTATTATTGAACGGATTGGGGAGGAATATAAGGGAAAAGTGAGCGTTTTCAAATTAAACACGGACGATAACCCCCAAACCGCGATCCAATTTCGCGTTCAGGCCATCCCGACGTTATTGTTTTTTAAGGGGGGCAAGATGGTAGAACAACTCGTGGGAGTTCAACCCGAGAAAGAAATTAAAAATCGGTTGGATATCCTCCTGAAGTAAAGGTTTGTAAAAAGTTATCCACAGGGTATTGACATTTCATTCTGGTTTTGTGAAAATCGAAACAAAGGAGTATGCTATGGGACCTAAATCGCCTTGCGGTTGCTAACAAATTATTAGTAGTAATATAGGAAGTAGCTGCCCTTTTGGGGCACGGATTTCCCCCGATACCGTGCCCCATTTATTTTCTTATCCATACGACTCCCTGATCCATGATTAAACCCAAAGCGCTCTTTGTGTGCATTGGAAATTCGTGTCGAAGCCAGATGGCGGAGGGTTTCGCTCGCGCTCTCCAAGGTTCCCGATATGAGATTTTTAGCGCCGGATCAAGACCCGCGGGCGTCGTGAACCCGCTCGCGATCGAAGTCATGAAAGAAAATGGCATCGATATTGCAACCCACCGATCAAAGAGCACCCGCCAAGTTCCGCAGGAGCGTTACGAAGTCGTGGTCACCATGGGCTGCGGCGACGCCTGCCCTCACCTGCCTTCAAAATACCGGCTCGATTGGCAAATCCCAGACCCCGTGGGACAGCCGATTGAATCGTTTCGAAAGGTTCGCGATTTAGTGGAACATGAGATTAAAGATCTTTTCCTTAACCTTGAAAAACTTGAGAGAACCGGTCATCCTTAACTCGGATTGAGTTCGAAATGGAAGATCAATTAAATTTATTTCCTAAAAGCAACCAAAGCTATAAAATCTCGCAGATCATCAAGCGGGACGGAAAGCAGGTTATTTTTCAGCCTGAAAAAATCACCAACGCAATTTATCAAGCCGCAGTTAACGCAGGGGGGCGCGACCGGAAACAGGCCGAAGCGCTCACCCAACAAGTACTCCTGCTCATGCAAAAGCTTTACCCGGCAGAATCGACGCCATCAGTCGAAGAAATCCAGGATTTAATCGAAAAAGTGTTAATTGAATCGGGGCACGCGCGCACCGCCAAAGCTTTCATTATATATCGAGCCGAACGAGCCAGGATCCGCGAAAAGAAAGACTCCATCATCGAAGTTCAAGACAACATCCCTTATAAACTCATCTGGAAAATTTATTCCTGGAACGTGGACCACAATTGCGACACGGTGGAAAAACTCAATCGCCAAATACACGACGGCCACTGGAAAAAATTGGTGGAAGAATCGGAAAGGCATTACCATCAGGAAATTAAAAAAGTCGCGCAGACCATCGCAAAACGCAAGGATGACCTAAGGTTGATGATCGTGGCCGGGCCATCCAGCTCGGGAAAAACAACGACGACCATGAAGATCGGAGAAGAGCTGAAAGAAGCGGGTGTATCTTTCGTGCTATTGGGGCTCGACAATTACTTTAAGAACGCCGATACGCATCCGGTCGACGAGTTTGGCGACCGGGATTTTGAATCGCCCAACGCCCTGGATTTGGACCTCATCAATGAACACCTGAGCGCGCTGCTCAAAGGCAAAACTATCAAAATGCCCTACTACGATTTTAAATCCGGGGTCCGCATCGAAAACGTTACCGAGTTTAAATTAAAAAAAGGGGAAATGATCCTGATCGACAGCCTGCACGGCCTTTACTCCGAAATGACCAAAGCCGTGGCGCCCGAACAGAAATTTAAATTCTACATTGAAGCTATTTGCCAGATTAAGGACACGAACGGGGAGTTTGTGCGGTGGACCGACCTCAGAATTTTACGGCGGATGGTTCGAGACAGCTGGCACCGCGGATACGAACCTGAAAAAACCGTGGGCCATTGGCATTATGTGCGCCGCGGCGAGAAAAAGTTCATCGTGCCCTTCATCCACACGGTGGATTATGTGTTTAACGGATCTCTCGCTTACGAACTGCCCGTGCATAAAAACTTTATGGAACACCTATTTCCAAAGATCCTCAAGACTTACGAAAATAACCCCAAACGGCTCGACGCTTTCATGCGCGCTCAACGCATCAGCCACCTGCTTAAATCTCTTGAATCGTTTCCGGACAGCGAAAAGATTCCACGGAACTCCTGCCTGAGGGAGTTCATCGGCGGAAGCGTTTACCAATATTAACGATTTTAGGGGCGTTTGCGGGCGTGCGCTCTTATGCGGTACCCCGATTGCCGAATGAGCCGATCTTCGTAGGGGTGGTTTTGCAGAATTTCCCGATAGAGTCCCGCCGCAATTCCAAATTTCCCCATTTCTTCCTGCGAGCGGGCCATCAAATAGGTCGCCTGGGCTTTCAAGCGCTGGGTTTTAGTTAACTTCAAAGATTGTTTGGCTTCGCGAAAAGCTTCCTGAAACTTGCCTTTTTTAAAGTATCCCTCGGATAAATAAAGTTGAGCCAGCGCCGCGTATTGCGGTTCGCGTTCCAAATCGCTTCGAAGCCGCGAAAATTTCTTTGTCGTTTCATCAAAATCCTTCCGATTTAAAGATTCCCAGGCCTGCCTGATCTTCTGAAACTCCTGAGAGGAGCCCCCGCGAAATTCTTCTCTCTCCGGTTGCGCCCATTCGCTGGGGGGATCTATGAATTTTTCGTCCCCGCCCAATCCCGAGCTTGCAAACTCATCCGCATTCGACAAGACTATCCCGGTTTGACCTTGTGCAACGACCTTCGAAGATCCATCTTCCGGATGAAATCGAGGGTCTTTCCATTCACTCGAATTAAAAAATACCGACATCTTGTCTTTGACGTCTTGTTCCGACTGCTTGGCTTGCGCGGGTTCAACTTCTTCCCGCCAGGTTCGCTGAATTTCCTCATCTGCCGCGGCCAGGACCAACCCCGTTTCCGCGTTTATCAGCCGAGCGTTGATTTCAATATGCCCATTGCCCAGATTGATCAGAGTGCCCGTTAAAAGCGCCTCCACGCCCAAAACATTTCCCAGCTTTTTAGCGGTTTCCTGATTAATGACTCCGCTATTCTGCAGTTTGAGTTCCGAGAAAACTTTCTCGAGCAATGATCGCTCGACCACCTGATACTTTTTACGGGCGACGATTTTAGTAATGAGTTTTTCTGAAATGACTGTTGAATCTGAACCTTTCGACCCATCGTGATAAGGAAAGGGCAACACCGCGATCTGTTTGTTTTTCAATTTATCGGACGCCGCGCACATTTTCTTAGCGATGGTATCGAGAGATTCGGAAAAAATTAGCTGACTAAATAGCAATGAAAAACAGGCGCAAGCCGCGAAAAAAATCCATTCGGACTGGCGTTTTTTAAGACCCACTGACCACTCCTTTTCCACCGCAGGATTCGCAAGCGAATTCCTTTTCGATGCCCGAACCCTTGCAGTTGGCGCAAATGACGGAATTGGAATCGCTCACCAGGGCCGATCCCGAACCCGAGCACCGCAAGCAAATTCCGGCAGAGCTTGATGCCGATAATGACCCGGTGCCCAGACATTGATCACAAATCCGTTTTTCGCCCGCCACGACGCCTCGCCCTTGACAGTCCGGACAGTTTTTTTCGACTTTATTCTCGATTACGCCGGAAAGACATTGAGAACAGGTTTTCTTTACTTCCATCCGACCGCTCCCAGAGCAGCCCGGACACCCCATGCCAGGATTAATGGCGCTTTTTCCGTTACCACCGCAAATATGGCAAACCTCGCGGACATCAACATGTCCTGAACCGTTACAAGCTCCGCAAATCCTTTTAACGCTCTCCGTTATTCTCCCCGTTCCGC
>JANLTE010000408.1:0-5266 GCA_031362785.1 Elusimicrobiota bacterium | reverse complement strand
TTAAGGAAGCAGACGGCAAGGGGAAACAAATTGCCGTAACCGATGCCCTTGAACGCGCTATAGAAATTATCAGAAACCGCATCGACCAATTCGGAGTTGCGGAACCTTTAATAGCGCGGCAAGGTGAAAAATGGATCGTCGTTCAGCTTCCAGGCATTCGGGACCCCGAGCGCGCGAAACAACTCATAGGAAAAACCGCCCTTCTCGAATTTCATCTCGTAGACGACAGCCAGTCCATGGACACCATTTCCCACGCGCTCCGCGAAAAAAGCATCAGCATGTCCTCAGCCGCAGCGCATCCCGAAAATGTTCCAAAAGAAATTCAGGCCATGTTCCCTCAAGGCTATAAGTTGATGTCGGGGCGGGAAGAGCGATATTTTCTGGTCCGGTCAACGCCAGAAATGACCGGAGCCTACTTAACGAATGCTAAAGTGCAGTTGGGAGGCGGGTCGGGGTTCGGGTACCCTGAGGTTTCCATTGAATTTAACGATGAAGGCGCCAAGATTTTTTCCGACGTAACCCAAGCCAACATCAACCGAAATCTCGCGATCGTTTTAGATGACGTGATACAGTCCGCCCCTGTGATCCGTACCCGCATTCCGGACGGCCGAGCGGTTATTGAAGGCAGCTTTACCACAGAGGAAGCGAAACTCCTGGCCACGGTTCTTCGGGCCGGCGCCATGCCCGCCCCGGTTAAAATCATCGAAGAGCGAACCGTCGGACCCTCGCTGGGTGAAGATTCCATTCGCGCGGGGCTCCTGTCGAGTTTAGTAGGCATTGGCCTCATCCTGGTCTTTATGGCATTCTACTACAAGGGAGCCGGAATCGTCACCGACGTCGCGCTCATTTTGAACTTAGTTTTCCTGATCGCGTTGATGATCTATTTTCGCGCAACCCTCTCTCTGCCCGGCATCGCCGGCATCATTTTATCGCTCGCCATGGCCGTTGACTCCAACGTTTTGATTTTAGAAAGAACGCGCGAAGAAATACTCTCAGGAAAAACCATACGCATGGCCCTCGATTTAGGCTATGGCAAAGCCTTCAACGCGATCATCGATGCTAACATCACCACCCTAATCGCGGCTCTTTTTCTTTTCCAGTTTGGGACCGGGCCCGTTAAAGGATTCGCGGTAACGCTAACGCTCGGAATCCTGATATCTATGTTTACCGCTATTTTCGTTACTCGTACTTACTACGACTGGCGGCTGCAGAATAAAAATTATACGGAGCTGAGCATCTAATGCTTCGAATCATCCCAAAAACCAACATCGACTTTATCGGCAAGCGATACATTTTCTTCGCAATTTCCGGCGCGGTCATCTTCGCCGGACTGGCTTCACTGGTCGTGAAGAAAGGACCAAAATGGGGGCTTGATTTTACCGGAGGAACTTTGGTGGAAGTCAGGTTCGCTCAACCGCCATCGCTAGACGACCTCCGCAAATCCCTTTCGGATAAGTTGCCATCGTTTGAACTTCAGAGCGTATCGGGGAAAGGCATCTTCATTATCCGGACCAACCTAGCGGCGGCAGACAGCAAGGCTGGCGATCAAGGCCAAACGATTTTAGCCGCTCTACAGCAATCCTTTCCAAATCAAGTACCCACGATATTAAGAAAAGAATTTGTAGGACCCACCGTGGGCCGTCACCTCATCCGCCAAACAGCTTGGGCGTTTTTATTAACTTTTATCGGGATCATCGTTTACGTCGCGTTTCGTTTTCATTCCGGAATTTGGGGTGCTAGCGGAGTCATCGCGTTAGTCCATGACGTTTTCGCGACCATCGGTATTTTTTCAATTTTGGACAAAGACATTACCGTCACGATCGTGGCCGCGCTTTTAACGATTGCGGGATACTCCATTAACGACACCATCGTCGTTTTTGATTTCATGAGGGAACGCCTGCGCTTACGACGCTCGGAGTCATTGGGAGAGATGATCAACAACAGCATTAACCAAACGCTTTCTCGAACCATCATTACGAACCTGACCGTATTCCTCGTGGTGCTGACGCTTTATTTCTTCGGAGGAGAAGTGATCCACGACTTCGCCTTCGCGATGGTGTTTGGCGCCATCGTCGGAACCTATTCCTCCATCGCGGTCGCGGCGCCGATTATTTTCGAGTGGGAACGAATTCGTTCCGCCAAGAAGTAACTTTCCGGTCCCCGAAAGGACAAGCTTTCGATGATCAAAAAAATTAAGAAGTACAAACTCTCGCTCCGGCCTTCCTATATCGCCAGAAACCTCAAGAAAAAATTACCTCACGACTCTTGGCAGGATTCGATGGAAGAAGACATCAAAAAGGAGATTGGCCGGATTGAACCAACCCTTTCACCGTCCTCCATCTATGAAAGTTTCTCTCAAGTGGATAGCCCTGAGCTTCTTAGAGAACTCTGGAGCAAATCGCCCAAAGGCGCGATTTCCATCTCGCTCATCGCCACAACCATCGGATTAAACCTTGAAAAAGAAATCGAGGCCCTGCGCAATCAAAATGATGAGTTTCGGGCGGCGCTCGTTGGGTCCATTGCCCAGGACGCGCTTGAGCAATCCACCCATTTTGTCTGTAAACTATTGGCTGAAGAGTCCAAGGAAGAGCATTGCGAATGCACTCCAAGCCTGCCCCTCGAACCGAATCTCCTTAAAGACTCCCTGAACATCCTTCAATCGGAAAAAGCGGACATCCGCTTGAGCGATGGGGGCCAAATCGCGCCGCTTTATAGTTCCGTCAGTTACTGCTTCTGGAACCCTTCAAAAAAACACTAATGCAAACCGTCCTCGCTTTTTTCATTCCACGCCTGGCGTGGGCATACCTGTATTTCGTCGGAAAAACTTCGCGCATCCATTGGCTGCATAAAAACCGTAGATACCATTTGGAAAAATCGGAAAAAAATTTCATCTACGCGTTTTGGCACGGCCGGCAGGTTTTCATCGTTTACGCATATCGCGACCTCCCCGTCACCGCGCTCATTTCGCAAAGCAAGGACGGGGAATATATCGCGCGGATTTTAGAGCTGTTTGGAGAAAAGGCGATCCGTGGATCGTCCTCCCGCGGCGGATTGAAAGCGCTGGCGGAGCTGAAAAAGGAGATCGATTCGGGACGAATCGTGGGGTTAACGCCCGATGGCCCGAGGGGTCCGCAAAGAAGCGTCGCCGAAGGAATTCTTTACCTCGCGCAAAAAACGGGCAAACCCATTTTGCCCCTGGCGTACTCCGCAAAAAGAAAGCTGATATTCCACGGATGGGACGACTATTGGGTTCCGCTGCCGTTTAATTACATCACCCTAAGTCTTGGTAAAACCGTGATGGTTACATCTTCCGACTCGCTTCAGGAGAAATCGGAGGAACTGAAGCGCGCTCTAAACGAAACAACAGAAGAATCCGATCGGGGCGCGGAACTTGGCCGAGCCGCTTCAGAGGCGGTCGCATATTTTATATACAATCTGCTTGTCGCCGTTCTATCCCCTGTCTTACTTGTCGGAATATTTTTAAGATATCCCAAGACATTTCTAAGCCATTTCGCTGATGGGCTCAGGGATCGGTTCGCGTTTTTTGAAAAAGATCGTTTCAAAAATCTGAACCACCCCGTTTGGATTCACGCCTCAAGTCTTGGAGAATGTCGAGCAGCGCTGCCTTTCGTTACAGCGCTGAAAGAAAAACATCCCGATGAAACGATTTTATTTACATGCACCACCCCAAACGGCGTTGATGAAGCTAGAAAACTCCGCCTGGGAGACGCCATACAATATGCGCCAATCGATTGTCCCTTTACATTGAATCGGCTTTTAAACGCAGCCCAGCCCAGGATGCTCTTGCTCCTTGAGTCCGAGCTTTGGCCCAATTGGCTCAGCGGCGCGAAGTCGCACGGCATCCCCGTGGGGCTTATCAATGGGCGGATGTCGCAGCGAAGCGCTGGCCGCTATCAAAAATTTAATCAATTAAGCCGAATTTTATTTGAAAAAATTGATTTTGCGGCGGTGAGAGAACAAAATGATCTGGAGCGTTACGCGGCCTGTGGGATGAAAAAAGATTCGATCGTAGTAACCGGAAATCTGAAGTATGACCTGGCACCCTGGGAATTTAACGGCGGCGACTCTCTGCATCGTTCGAGCGAGCAAAAAAAATTAACGCTTTGGGTCGCTGGCAGCGTTCGGGGCGGAGAAGAAAATCTTATACTTGAAACGCATCGAAACCTGCTCAAGCTTTTCCCCGACATGAAGCTGATCTTTGCGCCCAGACACATAGATAGGCTAGGCCCGATATTAAAACTTATGCAATCCATGAAACTTGAGTTTACCTTACGGAGCCAATCCGCTGGAAATCAATTTTCAAATATCTTAGTGTGGGATACATTTGGCGATCTTTGGAAAGCCTATGAGATGGCGGGAATCGTGTTCGTCGGAGGATCATTAGTGCCAAAAGGCGGACAAAACCCCATCGAACCGGCCTGGTTCCAAAAACCCATCCTGTTTGGACCCTGGATGGACAACTTCGAGGAACCGGCGAAAATGCTTCTAACTGAAAAAGCGGCAATTCAGGTACAGGATAGAAATGAACTGGAAGAAAAAATTTCATATTTAATTCGGAACCCGGAGAGCGCAAATACGATAGGAATCAATTCCAGGGTTGCAATGGATCGATACAGGGGCCTGGCAACCGAAAAAACTTTGGCGCTAGTGGAGCGATATCTATATTCATGAACCCGACTCCCCGAAAAATTCTGGTTATTCGGTTTTCCTCCCTGGGAGATGTTATTCTCACAACACCCGTTTATCGAAATTTAAAAGAATCCTTTAAAGATTGTAAGGTTTTCGTTGGCGTTAAAAAGAAATACTCGGGAATCTTCGAAGGCAACCCTTACCTGGACGGTGTTCTGGCGCTTGAAGCAGGGGAACCCATCTGGTCGTACCTTGCCAGGGTTAAAAATGAAAAATTTGACGTTTTGATCGATTTGCATGGAAACATGAGGTCGGCGGCATTGCGCTTTTTCTCAGGGATTCCAAAAATTTTGAAATACCCCAAAGCGGCATTCGCGCGGCGACTTTTCGTCAGCCGAAGGATTAAAAACCCTGAACTTGAACGGCACACGCTCGAACGGTATCTCGAACCGCTAAGAGAATTAGGAATAGTCCCGAAAAATTATGCGCCCGAGATCTATCCTGGAAAATCTTCTGAAACAAAGACGGACTTGCGCATCCTCGTGGTTCAAACAGCCTTTCTGGGGGACGCGGTCTTAACGACTCCGCTTTTCCCGGCGCTTCGCAGAAATTTTCC